>CAYPEC010000009.1:19438-22021 GCA_964409625.1 uncultured Bacteroidia bacterium
TAAAAACTATGCGTTCTCTGGCTTTGGCATCAAAGCTTTCTTGGATAATTTATATTTTCCTGTTTTAGGATCTACTCCAATAAGTTTCACTTGTATTCTTTCCCCTTCTTTTAAAACACCATCCATTGTTTCCAATCTGCGGTGCTCAACTTCAGAGATATGAAGCAAGCCATCTTTCCCTGGCATAAATTCTACAAATGCTCCAAAGGATTGTATATTCTTTACTTTTCCTTCGTAGATACCACCTACTTCAGGAACTGCTGTAATGTTTTTAATTTTTTGAACTGCAGCATCTAATCCTTCTTTGTTTTCGCAGAAAATATCTACAACACCTTGTTCGTTTACTTCTTCAATTACAATTGTAGCGCCCGTTTCGCGTTGCATTTCCTGGATGATTTTTCCTCCAGGTCCGATGATAGCACCAATAAATTCTTTCGCTACAATTAATTGTACAATGCGAGGAGCGTGAGGTTTGTAATCTTCTCTTGGAGTTGTAATTACTTTTGTAATTTCTCCTAAAATATGAAGTCTTCCTTGTCTTGCTTGTTCAAGTGCTTGCGACATTACATCATAAGAAAGTCCATGAACTTTCAAATCCATCTGACAAGCAGTAATGCCATCAGCAGTACCAGTTACTTTAAAATCCATATCTCCAAGATGATCTTCATCTCCTAAGATATCCGATAGAATAGCGTATTTTCCTTTGTCATCTGTAATTAATCCCATTGCAATTCCTGATACAGGTTTTGCAATTTTAACTCCTGCATCCATTAAAGCAAGTGTTCCTGCACAAACTGTAGCCATTGATGAAGAACCATTTGATTCTAAGATATCAGAAACTACACGAACTGTGTAAGGGTTATTTTTCGGAAATACATATTTCAATGCTCTCAAAGCAAGGTTACCATGTCCAACTTCTCTTCTTCCAACTCCTCTGTTTGGCTTTACTTCACCAGTTGAAAATCCAGGGAAGTTATAATGCAATAAGAAATTATTTGTTGCTTGAATAATAGCTCCATCAATAGTTTGAAGGTCTAATTTAGTTCCTAATGTTACAGTTGTTAACGATTGAGTATCACCTCTTGTAAAGATTGCAGAACCATGGGCAGAAGGCAAATAACCTATTTCACACCAGATAGGGCGTATCTCATTTGTTTTTCTTCCATCAAGTCTTATTTTTTCATCTAATATTACTCTGCGAATAGCGTCATACTCAACTAAGCCGTAATATTTTTTTATTAAAAATGCTTTTTCTTTTTGTTCTTCTTCGCTAAGGGTTGCAACAAATTCATTTAGTATTGCACCAAAAGCTTCTTTACGAGCATTTTTATTTGCATTGCCTGATTTAGCAACAGCATAAACCTTGTCGTAAGTAGCTTTGTGAATTTTAGCTTTTAATTCTTCATCATTTTTTTCATGAGAATATTCTCTTTTTGGCTTTTTTCCAACCTTTTCAACTAAATCATTTATTGCTTTACATTGAATTTTTATGGCTTCGTGAGCAAACTTGATAGTTTCAAGCATTTCTGCTTCTGATATTTCTTTTACTTCACCTTCAACCATTACAATGTCAGTCATAGAAGCGGCAATCATCATATCGATGCTTGATTTTTCCATATCTGAAATACTTGGATTAATCATTAATTTGCCATCTATTTTCCCTACTCTTACTTCTGATATTGGTCCGTTAAAAGGAATATCTGAAATGGAAACTGCAGCGCAAGCAGCAAGGCAAGCGAGAGCATCTGGAAATACATTTTTGTCGCCTGAAATCAATGAAATCATTACTTGAGTATCAGCATGGTAATCTTCTGGAAATAAAGGTCTTAAAGCTCTATCAACTAAGCGACTTATTAATACTTCATAATCGCTAAGTTTAGCTTCTCTCTTAAAAAATCCACCAGGAAAACTTCCTGTAGATGCAAACTTTTCTTGGTAATCAACTGATAATGGTAGAAAATCTACATCCTCTTTTGCTTCTCTTTTAGATACTACTGTTGCTAGTAACATAGTGTTACCCATTTTTACTACTACCGAACCATCAGCTTGTTTAGCTAATTTTCCTGTTTCCAGTGTTATGGTTCTCCCGTCTCCTAAATCAAAGCTGTGTGTAATTCCTGTTTGTGACATGTTTTTTGTTTTATTGTTTTTATTTCGACCTCTTTTTTAACGCAAAAAGCACCCCGATTTTTTTCGAGATGCTTTCTCTTGTTTCCTATATTGAGAACATCAGAAGGATTATTTTCTGATATCTAATTCTTTTATAAGTGCTCTGTAACGCTCAATGTCATTGCTTTTTACGTAATCAAGTAGACTTTTTCTTTTGCCTACTAAGTTAACCAATGATCTTTCTGTATTAAAGTCTTTCTTGTTTTTACCAAGATGCCCTGTAAGGTGGTTGATGCGGTAAGTAAATAAAGCAATTTGTGATTCTGATGCACCTGTGTTTTTCTCAGATTTACCGTGCTTTTTGAAGATGTCTTTTTTAATCTCTGTTGTTAAATACATTGTTTTCTCTTTTTATAGTTTTTTAAAACGGACTGCAAAGGTATAAGTTTCTGTTAAATAAAAAAAATAAATTTT
>CAYPEC010000010.1:0-17680 GCA_964409625.1 uncultured Bacteroidia bacterium
AGAAGATGATTTTTTTACTTCAAACTATTTTATTGAAAACCAGCATTTTGAAAACTTGACGTTTTCTCATCAATTTCGATGTCAAATTTTCGGTTTTCAACAGCCCAAAAACACTCCGAAATAAAACTTTATCGCCCTGAATAACAGCAGTTGAGTAAAAAGTGTAATTTTTTTTTCAACCACCTATTGTTTGTATGAAATAATTTCTACCTTTGCCGTCCCTAAAAATATGGGAAAGTTTTGTTTATTGTATAAAAACAGTAGTAAAATCAAGTAAAGTAACACTATGCCAACCATACAACAATTAGTACGAAAAGGTCGTACAGCCACTACCTACAAAAGCAAGTCAATTGCTTTAAATTCAAGCCCTCAGCGTAGAGGTGTTTGTACTCGTGTGTACACTACTACGCCTAAAAAACCAAATTCAGCATTACGTAAAGTAGCTAAAATTAGGTTAACAAATAAGCTTGAAATTATTGCCTATATCCCCGGAGAAGGGCATAATTTGCAGGAACACTCAATCGTATTGGTTAGAGGTGGAAGGGTAAAAGATTTACCAGGGGTTCGTTACCACATTGTGCGCGGGTCGCTTGATACATCAGGAGTTGAAGGACGTAAAAAAAGCCGTTCGAAATATGGTGCTAAACGCCCTAAGGCAGGAGCACCAGCACCAGCTGCTAAGAAGTAAAAGAATAAAAAATAGTTAATTTTTCGATATAAAATGAGAAAAACCAAAGCAAAAAAAAGATTAGTGTTACCTGACCCAAAGTTTAACGACATATTGGTAACACGCTTTGTAAATAATTTAATGTTTAGCGGAAAGAAAAATCTTGCTTTCAATATATTTTACGATGCAATAGACATTATTCAGGAAAAAACAAAAGAAGATGGATTGGAAACTTTCAAAAAAGCAGTTACCAACATTACTCCAGCTGTAGAGGTTCGCTCACGCAGAGTAGGTGGTGCTAACTTCCAAATTCCTACTGAGGTTCGCCCTGAAAGAAAACTATCACTTTCAATGAAATGGTTAATTGATTATGCTCGTATGAGAAACGAAAAATCAATGGCATTAAACCTAGCTAATGAAATTATGGCTGCTGCTAAAGAAGAAGGTGGAGCATTTAAAAAGAAAGAAGATGTACACAGAATGGCTGAGGCAAACAAAGCATTCTCACACTTTAGATTTTAATTAAAGAATAAAGAAATAAAAGAATGGACTTAAGATATACAAGAAATATAGGAATCGCTGCTCACATTGATGCTGGTAAAACAACATGTACTGAGCGTATTCTTTATTATACTGGTGTAAATCACAAAATAGGTGAGGTGCATGATGGAGCTGCTACTATGGACTGGATGGTTCAAGAGCAAGAGCGTGGGATAACAATCACTTCGGCTGCTACTACATGTTTCTGGAAATACAGAAATAATCAATACAAAATTAATATTATTGATACTCCCGGTCACGTTGACTTTACAGTTGAGGTAAACCGTTCATTACGTGTGTTAGATGGATTGGTATTCTTATTTTCAGCAGTTGATGGTGTTGAGCCACAATCTGAAACAAACTGGAGATTAGCGAATAACTACAATGTAACTCGTATCGGTTTCGTTAATAAAATGGACCGTGCAGGTGCTGATTTTTTAAGCGTAGTTAAACAAGTTAAAGAAGTTTTAGGCGGAAATCCTATTCCTCTTCAATTACCTATCGGTGCTGAAGAAAACTTTACAGGAGTTGTAGATTTAATCAATAACAGAGGTATCGTTTGGAATGAAGAAGATAAAGGAATGACTTTTAAAGAAGTTCCTATTCCTGAGGATATGAAAGCGGATGTAGCAGAGTGGAGAGCTAAATTGCTTGAATCTATTGCTGAGTTTGATGATAAATTAATGGAGAAATTCTTTGAAGACCCTAACTCCATTACTGAAACAGAAATTTTAACAGCTCTACGTGCGGCTTGCGTTGCGAATAAAGTTGTACCTATGGTTTGTGGTTCTGCATTCAAGAACAAAGGGGTTCAAACAATGCTTGACCTTGTGATGGAATTAATGCCATCTCCATTAGATAAAGAAAATATTAAAGGTACTAACCCTGATACAGGCGAAGAGATTACTCGTAAGCCAAATGTTTCTGAACCATTTACAGCACTTGCATTTAAAATTGCTACTGACCCATTTGTAGGTCGTTTGGCATTCTTCCGTGTATACGCTGGTCGTTTAGATGCAGGTTCGTATGTACTAAATACAAGAAGCGGAAACAAAGAAAGAATTTCACGTATATTCCAAATGCATGCTAACAAGCAAAATGCTATCGACTTTATCGAAGCAGGAGATATTGGAGCAGCAGTAGGATTTAAAGATATTAAAACAGGAGATACACTTTGTGCCGAAGGACATCCTATTGTTCTTGAAGCAATGAATTTCCCTGAACCAGTTATTGGGTTAGCTATTGAGCCAAAAACTCAAGCTGACTTAGATAGACTTGGAGTTTCCTTAAATAAATTGGCTGAAGAGGATCCTACTTTCCGTGTAAAAACAGATGAGGATTCAGGACAAACAATTATTAGCGGTATGGGTGAGCTTCACTTAGAAATCATCGTTGACCGTTTAAAAAGAGAATTTAAAGTAGAAGTTAACCAAGGTGCGCCTCAGGTTGCTTATAAAGAAACAATTACAAACACAATCAGCCACCGTGAAGTTTATAAGAAACAATCGGGCGGAAGAGGAAAGTTTGCGGATATGTCATTTACTGTTGGACCTGTTGATGATGATTTCATTATTGACAAAAAGAATGGTGGATTACAATTTGAAAATGAAATTAAAGGTGGTAACATTCCTCGCGAATTTATCCCTGCAGTAGAGAAAGGATTCCGTGCTTCAATGGTTAATGGAGTTCTAGCTGGTTATCCTCTTGATAGAATGAAAGTTGTGCTTCAGGATGGTTCTTACCATGCTGTTGACTCTGATGCTCTGTCTTTTGAGATTTGTGCTAAAACTGCTTATCGTGAAGCATTGCCAAAAGCAAAGCCAATTCTTCTTGAGCCAATCATGAAAATTGAGGTACTTACTCCAGAACAAAACATGGGTGATGTAGTAGGTGACTTGAACAAGAGAAGAGGTCAGATTGAAGGTATGGACTCAAAAGGAGTTACTCAAGTAATTAAAGCTAAAGTTCCACTTTCTGAAATGTTTGGATATGTAACTCAGTTGCGTACTATCACTTCAGGTCGTGCATCTTCAACAATGGAGTTTTCGCATTATGCTGAAACGCCAAGAAATATTTCGGAAGAAGTAATTGCTAAGGTAAAAGGTAAAACAGAAAAAGTTTAATAAAATCGTTCTTTAAAAACTATATAAATGAGTCAGCAAAAAATAAGAATTAAATTAAAATCTTACGATTACAACTTGGTAGATAAATCTGCTGAGAAAATCGTAAAAACAGTAAAGCAAACAGGTGCTGTGGTTAGCGGACCAATTCCACTTCCAACAGATAAGCAAATTTTCACATTGCTTAAATCTCCACACGTAAATAAAAAAGCGCGTGCGCAGTATCAACTTTGTGCTTATAAAAGAATGATGGATATATATAGTTCTACTTCAAAAACAGTTGATGCTTTAATGAAGCTTGAATTGCCTAGTGGAGTAGATGTAGATATTAAAGTAGTATAATAAAAACAAAATAAAAAATGTCTGGATTAATAGGTAAAAAAATTGGAATGACTAGTATCTTCGGTGCCAATGGTAAATATATACCATGCACAGTAATCGAAGCTGGTCCTTGCGTTGTAACGCAAGTAAAAACCTTGGAGAAAGACGGTTATGAAGCTGTTCAACTTGCTTTTGGAGAAAAGAAAGAAAAACACACTTCAAATGCCATGAAAGGGCATTTTGCGAAAGCTCAAGCCACTCCGAAAAGAAAAGTTGCAGAATTCAAAGGATTTGATTCTGCTAAAACATTAGGTGAAACTATCACTGCTGAACTCTTTACTGAAGGAGAGTTTGTAGATGTAGCTGGAGTTACCAAAGGTAAGGGATTTCAAGGTGTTGTAAAGCGCCATGGATTTGCCGGAGTTGGAGGTAGTACTCACGGTCAACACGATAGAGAAAGAGCACCAGGTTCAAACGGTGCGGGTTCTTATCCTTCACGCGTATTCCCAGGAAAACGCATGACAGGTCGTATGGGTGGTGTTCACAGAAAAACTCAAAACTTAGAAATTGTTAAAGTTCTTGCGGAAAAGAACCTTATTCTAGTAAAAGGATCAATTCCAGGAGCAAACAACTCTTTTGTATTGATTGAAAAATAACCGTTTCACGATTTAGATTGAAATAAAATGGAATTATCAGTATATAATATCAGTGGTAAAAAAACCACAAAAAAAGTTCAGCTTAACGATAGCATATTTGGCGCAGAGCCAAATGATCATGCTATTTACTTAGATGTAAAGCAATATCTTGCTAACCAACGCCAAGGAACTCATAAAACAAAAGAGCGTGCAGAAATTGCTCGTACTACTAAAAAAGCATTCCGCCAAAAAGGTACAGGTGGAGCTCGTAGAGGTAGTATGAAATCTCCTCTTGTTCGTGGGGGTGGTAGAGTTTTTGGACCTAGACCAAGAGATTACTCTTTCAAATTGAATAAAAAATTAAAGCGCTTGGCTCGTTTGTCTGCACTTTCATACAAAGCAAAAAACAATACTATTACAGTATTAGAAGACTTTAAATTTGAAGCAGCAAAAACAAAAAACTACGCAGATTTATTGAAAAACTTAAGCTTTACAGATAAGAAGACTTTATTGGTAATAGCTGAAGCAAACAAAAATATATATTTGTCGTCCCGAAATTTAAGCAATGCAAAGGTTGTTATCGCATCAGAACTCAATACTTATGATGTTTTGAACGCTGGTAATCTTTTGCTTTGTGAGAGTTCTGTAAAAGAAATAGAAAACATTTTAAGCAAAGACTAATGAGCACAATTGTAAAGCCGATAATTACGGAAAAAATGACTGCAGCTGGCGAAAAATTTAATCGCTATGGATTTGTAGTTGAAAAGAAAGCAAACAAAGTTGACATCAAAAAAGCCATTGAAAAAGCTTATGGTGTTACTGTTGAATCTGTAAGAACACAGAATTATGCTGGTAAAGTTAAATCTCGTTCTACTAAACAAGGTTTAGCTATTGGTATAGTAAACAGACAAAAAAGAGCAATCGTTACTCTTAAAAAAGGCGATATGATTGATTTTTATAGCAATATTTAATAACAAGATTAATAATAAGGCACGATGGGCGTAAAGAAATTCAGACCACTAACTCCAGGTCAACGACACAAAGTTGTTAGCGACTTTTCTGAACTTACTTCAGGTAATACTCCTGAAAAAAGTTTGTTAACTCCTGCAAAAAGATCAGGCGGAAGAAACCAAACAGGTAAAATGACTATTCGTTATGTTGGTGGTGGACATAAAAAAAGATATAGAATTATCGATTTTAAGCGTGATAAATTTGGTGTTCCTGCAGTTGTTAAAACAATTGAATACGATCCTAACCGTACAGCACACATTGCTTTATTAGCTTATACAGACGGAGAAAAAAGATATATCATTGCTCCTGCAGGATTAAAAGCAGGACAAAAAGTAGTATCAGGAAAAAATAGTTCTCCTGATATTGGAAACGCATTGTTTTTAAGTGAAGTTCCTCTTGGTACTTTAATTCATAACATTGAACTTAGACCAGGTCAAGGAGCTGCTCTTGCAAGAAGTGCAGGATCTTATGCTCAACTTGCAGCAAGAGAAGGTAAATATGCAGTTTTAAAAATGCCTTCTGGTGAAACAAGAATGATTTTAATTACCTGCTTAGCTACTATTGGTACAGCTTCAAATGCTGACCACTCATTAGAAAAACATGGTAAAGCAGGAAGAAAAAGATGGTTAGGAAGAAGACCAAGAACAAGACCAGTAGCAATGAACCCTGTTGACCATCCAATGGGTGGAGGTGAAGGACGTGCTTCTGGAGGTCACCCTCGCTCAAGAAAAGGATTACCTTCAAAAGGATATAAAACAAGATATCCTAAAAAGGCATCTAACAAACATATTATAGAAAGAAGAAAAAAATAATTAAGACTAACTAATAACTAACGAAAGCCCATGGCACGTTCACTCAGAAAAGGACCTTTTATAGATGCAAAACTTGAAAAAAAGGTTCTTAGCAATGTAAAAGCAGGAAAAAAAACAGTTGTTAAAACATGGGCAAGACGCTCAATGATAACCCCTGATTTTGTAGGACAAACATTAGCTGTTCACAATGGAAATAAATTTATTCCTGTTTATATTACTGAAAATATGGTAGGACATAAATTAGGAGAGTTTTCTCCAACCAGAAGTTTTAGAGGTCATGCCGGACATAATAAAGCAGATAGATCAGCAGCAGCAAAAAAATAATTTTAGAAACGATTAAAAATGGGTGCTAGAAAAAGATTAAAGTCAGAAAGTGTTAAGGAAGCAAAAAAAACAAAGTATTTTGCTGTCCTAAAAGATTGTCCAACATCTCCACAAAAAATGAGATTAGTTGCTGACATCATTCGTGGAGAAGATGTTTACAAGGCATTAAATATTTTAAAATTTAATCCAAAACATTCAGCTAAACCACTTGAAAAATTATTAACTTCTGCAATTAGAAATTTTGAAGATAAAACAGGTGAGCGTTCTGAAGACAGCAACCTTTTTGTAAAAGAAGTATTTGTTGATAGTGCATTGATGCTGAAAAGACTAAGAACAGCACCTCAGGGTAGAGCTTATAGAGTTAGAAAGCGTTCAAACCATGTAACAATTGTGGTTGACAAAAAAGTAGAAGTAATAAAAGAAGAAAAAAATACTATAAAAGAAAAATAAATGGGAAACAAAGCAAACCCGGTATCGCTTAGATTAGGGATTATTAAGGGATGGGATTCAAATTGGTTTGGCGGCAGAAATTATGCCGATAAATTAGTTGAAGACGAAAAAATCCGCAATTATTTAAAAGCTCGTTTAGCAAAAGCAAGCATTTCGAAAATTGTAATTGAAAGAACTTTAAAACTTGTTACAATTACTATTCATACATCTCGTCCCGGTGTTATCATTGGTAAAGGAGGATCTGAAGTAGATAAACTAAAAGAAGAATTAAAAAAAGTAACGAAGAAAGAAATTCAAATCAACATCTTTGAAATTAAAAGACCTGAGTTGGATGCTCGTTTAGTTGCAGATAGCGTTGCTCGTCAAATTGAAGGCCGTGTATCATTCCGTAGAGCTACTAAAATGGCGGTTTCTTCAACCATGAGAATGGGTGCTGAAGGAATTAAAATTAAATGTTCTGGTCGTTTAGGTGGAGCAGAGATGGCACGTACAGAAGGATACAAAGAAGGAAGAACACCGCTTCATACACTTCGCGCTGATATTGATTATGCACATGCAGAAGCTCATACAACCTATGGTAGAATAGGCGTAAAAGTTTGGATTTGTAAAGGAGAAGTTTTTGGAAAAAGAGACCTATCTCCAAACATCGTAGGAGGAAGTGCACTAAGAGAGAAAAATGCAGGACAGCAACCAAGATTTGGTGGTAAGCCAGGTGGAAAAAGAGGAAAAAGATAAATTATATTTTTAAAAGATAGATAGTCATGTTACAACCGAAAAGACAGAAATATCGCAAGATGCACAAGATGGTTCCGAAAGGAGTAGCCAAAAGAGGAACTGATTTAGCTTTTGGTTCATTTGGTTTAAAAGCTTTGGAAACATCATGGGTAACTGCACGTCAAATTGAAGCAGCACGTGTTGCCGTAACACGTTTTATGAAAAGAGAAGGGCAACTTTGGATTAGTATTTTCCCTGATAAGCCAATTACTCGTAAGCCAGCAGAGGTTCGTATGGGTAAAGGTAAAGGGAACCCGGAATTCTTTGTTGCAGTTGTAAAACCTGGAAGAATTATTTTTGAAGCAGAAGGCGTAACTGAAGCAGTGGCAAAAGAAGCATTGCGTTTAGCAGCTCAAAAACTTCCAATCAAAACAAAATTTGTTAAAAGAAGAGATTATACAGAAGAATTAGCACAATAAAAATGAAAGCAGAAGAAATAAAACAACTTTCAACTACCGATCTTCTAGAGAAGATTAAAGCAGAAGAATCTGGATACAGCAAACTAAAAATTGGTCATGCCGTATCGCCAGTTGAAAATCCCCTGAAAATAAGATTTTTCAGAAGAAACATTGCACGTCTCAAAACAGAATTGCGTAAAAGAGAGATTGCAGAACAAAAAAAATAGTAAGCAATGGAAAACAGAAAGCTTAGAAAGCAAAAAACAGGTGTAGTAACCAGCAACAAAATGACTAAGTCAATTGTGGTTGCAGTAGAAAGTAAAGTAAAACATGCTAAATACGGTAAGTTTATTAATCGTACTTCAAAATTCGTAGCTCATGATGAAAAAAATGAGTGTAAGATTGGCGATACAGTTTTGATTATGGAAACACGTCCAATCAGCAAAAGCAAATGCTGGAGATTAGTACAAATTATTGAAAGAGCGAAATAACAAAGAAATTATAAAAATAAGATGATACAGCAAGAATCAAGATTAAATGTAGCAGATAATAGTGGAGCAAAAGAAGTTCTTTGCATTCGCGTTCTTGGAGGAACAGGAAGAAGATATGCTTCTATTGGCGATAAAATTGTAGTGACTGTAAAGCACTCAACTCCTTCTGGAAACATTAAAAAAGGAGCAGTTTCTAAAGCTGTTGTAGTAAGAACAAAAAAAGAAATTCGCAGACCCGATGGTTCGTATATCCGTTTTGACGATAACGCAGTAGTATTATTAAATGCAACTGACGAGTTAAGAGGAACACGTATTTTCGGACCTGTTGCAAGAGAATTGAGAGACAAACAATTCATGAAAATTGTATCACTTGCACCAGAGGTGTTGTAAAAAAAATAAAAGATTAAAATGGAAACAATTAAAATAAAAATAAAAAAAGGAGATAACGTAAAAGTTATTGCTGGTGATGCCAAAGGGCAGGAAGGAAAAGTGCTTTCTGTAAACAAAGAAAAGATGAGAGCTTTGGTAGAAGGTGTTAATATGGTTTCACGTCACACAAAACCAAATGCAAAAAGCCCACAAGGTGGAATTGTAAAAAAAGAATCATCAATTCATATTTCAAACCTAATGCTTGTAGTTGATGGAAAAGCAACTCGTGTAGGCAGAAAAATGGATGATAAAACAAATAAATTGGTTCGATTCGCTAAAAAAACAGGGGAGGTAATTAAATAATGAGTACATATTCACCAAGACTAAAAGACCGCTACAGAGCGGAAGTAGTACCAGCTTTACAAAAAAAGTTTAACTACAAAAGTTCTATGCAAGTGCCTAGAATTGAAAAAATTTGCCTTAACCAAGGTGTTGGCGAAGCTGTGGCTGATAAAAAACTGATTGAGTCTGCTATTAAAGAGATGACCACAATCACAGGCCAAAAAGCAGTTTCAACAAAATCTAAAAAAGATATTTCGAATTTCAAACTTCGTAAAGGAGTAGCTATTGGTGTTCGTGTAACATTGAGAGGAGATAAAATGTATGAATTTTTAGATAGACTTGTTTCTGCAGCATTGCCCCGCATTCGTGATTTTAAAGGAATCAATGAAAAAGGATTTGATGGGCATGGAAACTATACAATGGGTATTACGGAACAAATCATTTTTCCTGAAATTGATATTGATAAAGTAACCAAAATAATGGGTATGGATATTACCATTGTAACATCAGCAAAAACAAACGAAGAAGCAAAAGCATTATTAACAGAATTCGGATTACCATTCAAAAAAAATAACTAGAACATGGCAAAAGAATCAATGAAAGCTAGGGAAGTTAAAAGAGCCCGATTAACAGCAAAATACGCAACTAAAAGAGCAGAGCTTAAAGCAGCCGTTCTTGCAGGTGATATGGAAGCAATGAAAAAATTACAAGCATTGCCCCGTAATTCTTCAAAAGTTCGTATGCGCAATCGTTGTAAGTTAACAGGACGCCCGAGAGCTTATAGCCGTCAGTTCGGTGTATCTCGTTTGGTATTTAGAGAATTGGTAAATGAAGCAAAAATACCAGGAATAACAAAAGCAAGCTGGTAATTAAAAAGGATAATTAAAGTTCGAGTATAAATATAATTACCCTGCGTGCGGGGTAAAATATAAAACAAAAAATGACAGATTCAGTAGCAGACTATTTAACAAGAGTAAGGAATGCAATCAAGGCTAACCACAGAGTAGTTGAAGTTCCAGCATCAAACCTTAAAAAGGAAATAACAAAAATCCTTCATGAAAAAGGATACATTTTAAACTATAAGTTCGAAGATGTTCCAAATCAACAAGGCGTTATTAAAATTGCCTTAAAGTATAATCCAGTAACTAAAATTCCTGCGATTAGAAATTTAAGCAGAATCAGTTCTCCAGGCTTAAGAAATTATAAAGGAGTAGCTACAATGCCTAGAGTTCTTAATGGTTTAGGCATTGCAATCATTTCTACTTCCAAAGGTGTAATGACTGATAAGGAAGCAAAAAAGATGAATGTGGGTGGAGAAGTATTGTGTTATGTATATTAAAATTTAAAGAAGAAAATCACATGTCACGAATAGGAAAATTACCGATAGCACTTCCAAAAGGAGTTGAAGTTTCGGCAAACGATAAAAACATTGTAACTGTAAAAGGTACAAAAGGAGAGTTAAAAAGAACTCTTGATCCTGCAATTACTGTAAAAGTAGCTGATGGAAATGTATTACTCGAAAGACATACTGAAGCTAAAAGACATAAAGCCCTTCATGGTCTTTACCGCTCTTTAGTTGCAGGAATGATTAAAGGTGTTTCTGAAGGATATAAGGTTGAACAAGAACTTGTGGGTGTTGGTTACAGAGCAGCTACAAAAGGACAACTTTTAGAATTAACTTTAGGTTATTCGCATAACGTAGCTTTCGAATTGCCAAAAGAAATTAAAGTTGTTACAGCTCAGGAAAAAGGAAAAAATCCAACAATAACAATGGAGAGTAACGATAAAGAATTGCTAGGACAAGTGGCTGCAAAAATTCGTTCACTAAGAAAGCCTGAGCCATACAAAGGAAAAGGTATCAAGTTCGTAGGTGAGGTGTTGAGAAGAAAAGCAGGTAAAGCAGCAGGTAAATAATAAGCTTATTTAAGAAAGCGATTAGATAAAAAAACAAAACAATGGAAACAGCAAAAGGACTAAGAAGAAAAAAGATAAAAATGCGTGTTCGCAAGGTGGTAAAAGGAGATGCGAGTGCACCCAGAATGTCTGTTTTTCGTAGCAATAAAGGAATTTACGTTCAGGTAATTGATGACGTTAAAGGAGCAACACTTGCAGCAGCAGCATCATCTGAAAAAACAATTGCAAAAGCAAAAGGAAATAAAATAGATCAAGCTAAATTGGTTGGAAAATCAATTGCCGAAAAAGCAATAAAGGCAGGTGTTACAGCAGTTCGTTTTGATAGAAATGGATACTTGTATCATGGTCGAGTAAAAGCATTAGCAGATGCGGCAAGAGAAGCAGGATTGAAATTTTAATTATAAAAATTTAATAAGAAAAATAAAATGTCAAAAGCCACAGGAAAAAGAGTAAAGTCAAGCGAAATAGAATTGAAAGACCGCTTGGTTAGCATTCAGCGTGTTACTAAAGTAACAAAAGGCGGACGTGCTTTTACTTTCTCAGCTATAGTAGTTGTAGGAAATGAAAAAGGAGTTGTAGGATATGGTCTTGGAAAAGCTAAAGAGGTAACAGATGCTATCACAAAAGGAATTGATGATGCAAAGAAAAATCTTGTAAAGGTTACTGTTTTAAAAGGAACAGTTCCTCACGACCAATATGGAAAATTTGGCGGTTCAAGAGTGTATCTTAAGCCAGCTGCACATGGTACTGGGGTTATTGCTGGTGGTGCGATGCGTGCAGTTCTTGAGAGCGTAGGTGTAACGGATGTGTTAGCAAAATCACAAGGTTCATCAAACCCTCATAATGTTGTAAAAGCAACTATGGATGCATTAATTAAAATGCGCGATGCTTCAACTGTTGCAAAACAAAGAGGCATAACAATGGACAAAGTTTTTAACGGATAATTAACAGATAGTAGAACTCAATACGATGGCAAAAATTAGATTAGAACAAGTGAAAAGCGAGATCGATAGACCCGCAATTCAACGCAATACATTGATTGCACTTGGAATTAGAAGAATTGGTCAATCAGTAGTAAAAGAGGCTACACCTCAAATTTTAGGAATGGTTGCTAAAGTAAAGCACATGCTAAAAGTTGAAAATGTAGCATAATAATATTAAAACGCGGAACAATGAATTTAAGTAAATTAACTCCTGCAGAAGGATCAGTAAAAAAAGAAAAAAAACGTCTTGGTCGTGGACAAGGATCAGGAAAAGGTGGAACATCTACAAAAGGACACAAGGGTGCTCAATCTCGTTCTGGATATAGTCAAAAGCGTGGATTTGAAGGTGGGCAAATGCCTCTTCAAAGACGTGTTCCAAAGTTTGGATTTAACAATTCAAATTTCCGTATAGAGTATTTAGGAATTAACTTAGATGTAATTCAAAAGCTTATTGATGAGAAAAAATTAAAAGAAACAATCGATATTGCTACTTTAATTGAAAGTGGGTTAGCTTCTAAAAATGATTTAGTGAAAATTTTAGGAAGAGGTGAGCTGAAATCAAAAATAGAAATTAATGCGCATGCTTTTTCTGAAACAGCAATAAAAGCAATTGAAGCAAAAGGTGGTAAAGCCGTAAAGCTGTAATAATTTATGAAGAATTTTATACAAACAATAAAAAATATTTGGTCTATTGAAGATTTGAGAGTTCGTATTCTCAATACTCTTGGCTTTATACTTATTTACCGTTTAGGTTCATATGTAGTATTGCCGGGTGTTGATTCCGAACTTCTTAGAGTTCGCAATGGAGAAGCAGAAGGTATTGTTGGACTTATAAATATTTTTGCTGGAGGAGCATTTTCTCGTGCATCAATTTTTGCATTAGGAATCATGCCTTATATTTCTGCATCCATTGTTGTTCAGCTGTTAGGTATGGCAATTCCGTATTTCCAAAAATTACAAAAAGAAGGAGAAAGTGGTCGCAGAAAAATTAATCAGATAACTAGAATTTTAACTATTATTGTTACTGCATTTCAAGCACCAGGATATATTGCTTCGCAAATTACTCCTGCTATTGGAAATCCAGGTGGGTTCTTCTGGGTTCAATCAACAATTATTCTTGTTACCGGAACAATGTTCGTAATGTGGTTAGGAGAAAAGATTACAGATAAAGGAATTGGAAATGGTATTTCCTTAATCATTGCAGTAGGTATTATTTCTCGATTACCATTTGCCTTCATTGCTGAATTTGGTTCTCGTATAGAAGGTCAAGGCGGTGGATTGATTATGTTGTTAATTGAAATGGTGTTTTTACTTTTTGTTGTTATTCTTTCAATACTTCTTGTACAGGGTACCCGAAGAATTCCAGTGCAGTTTGCAAAGAAAATAGTTGGAAATAAGCAGTATGGTGGAGTTCGTCAATATATTCCTCTTAAAGTAAATGCCGCAGGTGTGATGCCAATCATTTTTGCTCAAGCAATTATGTTTATTCCATTAACTCTTGCAGGATTTTCACAATCATCTGCAATTACTGGTTTTGTAGGAGTATTTTCAAATCACTATGGTTTGTGGTATAACATTGTATTTGCATTCTTGATTATTATATTTACATATTTTTATACAGCAATAGCAGTAAATCCAAACCAAATGGCTGAGGACATGAAGCGTAATGGAGGGTTTGTTCCAGGGGTTAAGCCAGGTAAAAAAACTGCAGAGTTTATTGATTCTGTAATGTCAAGAATCACATTTCCTGGTTCGTTGTTTTTAGCTTTGGTAGCAATACTTCCTGCAATTGCAGTGCAAATGAAAATTACGCCAGAATTCGCATCGTTTTTTGGAGGAACATCTTTATTGATTATGGTTGGAGTAGTGTTAGATACATTACAACAAATAGAAAGCCATTTGCTTATGCGTCATTATGATGGATTGATGAAGTCAGGAAGAATAAAAGGAAGAACATCAATGGGCATGGCATCAGCATAATAGAAAAATGCTGTTATTGAAATCGAAAGAAGAAATTGAACTTATAAGAATTAGTTCTTTACTTGTTGGCAAAACATTAGCAGAGGTTGCTAAGCATATTAAACCGGGTGTAACTACTTTGGCGCTGGATAAGGTGGCAGAAGAATTCATCAGGGATAATAAAGCAACTCCCGCTTTTAAAGGTTATCAGGGATTTCCAAATACTCTTTGCATCTCAACTAATCAAGCAGTGGTGCACGGATTACCAGGAAAAACTGAATTGAAGGAAGGGGATATTGTTTCAGTTGATTGTGGTGTTTTGATGAATGACTATTACGGTGATTCGGCATATACGTTTGCAGTTGGAGAAATTAAACCAGAAGTTCAAAAACTTTTAAAAGTTACAAAAGAGAGTTTATACAAAGGCATTGAAATGGTAATGGCAGGAAAAAGATTAGGAGATGTAAGTGAAGCTATTCAAAATCATGCGGAGAGTAATGGTTTTTCTGTAGTTAGAGAGTTGGTAGGGCATGGAATAGGAAAGAGTTTGCATGAATCTCCTGAAGTGCCAAACTATGGCAAGAAAGGTTCGGGGATGAAATTGCAAGATGGATTGGTAATAGCAATAGAACCAATGATAAACCTAGGAAAAAAAGGAGTGAAGCACGAAAGCGATGGATGGACAGTGGTTACAGCAGATGGTTTACCATCAGCACACTTTGAACATACAGTAGCTATAGTAAATGGGAAAGCAGAAATATTGTCAACATTTGAGTACATAGAAAAAAATTAAAAGGATAACATAAATAAATGGCTAAGCAAGCATCAATAGAACAAGATGGAACTATCATCGAAGCATTGTCAAACGCAATGTTTCGTGTGGAGCTTGAGAATGGTCACGTTATAACAGCACATATTTCGGGTAAAATGAGAATGCATTACATCAAAATTTTACCAGGAGATAAAGTTAAGGTTGAAATATCGCCTTATGATTTAACAAAAGGAAGAATAGGATTTAGATACAAATAAAACAGAAATAAAATGAAAGTAAGAGCATCCATTAAAAAGAGAAGTGCCGACTGCAAAATAGTTCGCAGAAAAGGTCGCTTGTATGTTATTAACAAGAAGAATCCAAAGTTCAAACAAAGACAAGGTTAATTATAAATTGATATAAAATAAAAAAACAATGGCAAGGATTTCAGGCGTAGATCTACCAAAACACAAAAGAGGTGAAATTGCACTTACTTATATATTTGGTATTGGAAAAAGTACATCTCAAAAAATATTAAAAGAAGCAGGTGTTAGTAGAGATAAAAAAGTTCAGGATTGGGATGATGCTGAGATAAACAAAATCAGGTTAGCAATCACGGAGAACTATAAAGTGGAAGGAGCTTTAAGATCAGAAGTACAGCTAGCAATTAAACGTTTGGTTGATATCGGAACTCATAGAGGTTCGCGTCACCGTTCAGGATTGCCTGTTCGCGGCCAAAGAACAAAAACAAATGCTCGTACTCGTAAGGGTAAGCGTAGAACAGTTGCTAACAAGAAAATGGCTGTTAAATAATAATTGAAAAACAGAATTTAGATAAAATAAATCATGGCAAAACAAGCACAAAATGCAGATGCAACTGGTAAAAAAGTTGTAACAAAAAAAAGAGTTGTAAAAGTAGATGCAGTAGGAGTAGCTCACATTGATGCAAACTTTAACAATATTATTATATCTCTTACAAATAATATAGGACAAGTAATTTCTTGGTCAAGTGCAGGAAAGATGGGATTTAGAGGTTCTAAAAAAAACACTCCATATGCAGCTCAATTAGCAGCAGCAGATTGTTCGAAAGTAGCTTTCGAAGCTGGCTTAAGAAGAGTTAAAGTTTTGATTAAAGGACCAGGAGCAGGTCGTGATTCAGCAATCAGAGCAATTGCAGCAAATGGAATTGAAGTTACAGAAATAATGGACATCACTCCAATGCCACATAATGGCTGCCGTCCTCCAAAAAGAAGACGTGTTTAATTAATTAGTTTAAAATTTAATATAAAAAAACAGAAAATGGCAAGATATACAGGACCCAAATCAAAAATAGCTAGACGCTTTAAGGAACCAATTTTCGGACCTGATAAGGCTCTCGAGAAAAAGAACTATGCCCCAGGAATGCACGGTGCTTCAAAGAAAAGATCAAAGCAATCTGAGTACGCAGTTCAGTTAATGGAAAAGCAAAAAGCAAAATACACATACGGTGTTCTTGAAAAACAGTTTTCAAAAACATTTGACAAAGCTTCACGTGCACATGGTATTACAGGTGAGGTGCTTTTACAATTGCTAGAATCAAGATTAGATAACGTAGTTTATCGTATGGGGCTTTCCCCTTCACGAATGGGTGCTCGCCAATTAGTTAATCACGGACATATTGCAGTAAACAACAAACAACAAAATATTCCTTCTCATATATTAAAAGCGGGGGATGTAATTTCTGTAAGAGAGAAATCAAAATCAAATGAGCATCTTGTTAACTCTGTTGCATCTGCAGGAAATCAATATCCTTGGGTTGAGTTTAATAAAGAAACTTTAACCGGAAAATATATTGCAGTTCCAGAAAGATCTCAAATACCTGAAAACATAAAAGAACAATTAATTGTCGAATTATACTCTAAATAATAATCAGACCATTAACTAAATAATAAATAACTAAATAAATATAAAAACATGGCAATTTTAGATTTTCAAAAACCTGATAAGGTTATAATGATAAACTCAAGTGAAACAGAAGGACAATTTGAATTTCGTCCCCTTGAGCCTGGTTACGGAATTACCATTGGTAATGCAATGAGAAGAATTCTCTTGTCGTCACTAGAGGGTTATGCAATTACTTCTATAAGAATAGAGGGTGTTGACCATGAATTTTCAACCATAAAAGGAGTTACTGAAGACGTTACAGAAATGATTTTGAATCTTAAACAAGTTCGTTTTAAGCGTCAAATTACAGGAACTGAGCACGAGAGAGTAGTGTTGAATATTTCAGGAAAAGATTCATTTACTGCAGGAGATATCGGAAAAGCAACATCTGGATTTCAGGTTTTGAATTCTGATTTGATTATCTGCCGTATGGAATCAAACGTGAAATTGAAAATTGAAGTTACCATTTCAAAAGGAAGAGGATATGTTCCAGCAGAGGAAAACAAGCCAGTTAATGCACAAGCAGGATTAATTGCTATCGATGCAATTTTCACTCCAATAAAAAATGTTAAATACGCTATAGAAAACTATCGTGTTGAACAAAAAACGGACTACGAAAAACTAATTCTTGATATCGTTACTGATGGTTCAATTCATCCAAAAGATGCTTTGAAAGAAGCAGCTAAAATTCTTATTCACCACTTCATGTTATTCTCTGACGAAAAGATTACGCTTGACGCAGAAGAAAAATCAAAAGAGGAAGAATTTGACGAAACATCATTACACATGCGTCAACTTTTGAAAACAAAGCTGATTGATATGGATCTTTCAGTTCGCGCACTTAACTGCTTAAAAGCAGCAGAAGTTGAAACAATTGGAGATCTTGTAAGATTTAA
>CAYPEC010000010.1:17780-20366 GCA_964409625.1 uncultured Bacteroidia bacterium
CAGAAACAAAAACAGAAGAGAGTAAAAGTGAATAAATTGTTAAATCAATTTTGAAATTCCAAAAAAGGATAAAGCTACTTTTGCTTTATCCTTTTTTTGTGTTCAAACGCACCGAAATACTATGAAATACGTTTACAAACAACCCGCAGTATTAGTTCTTGAAGATGGAAAAATATTTCATGGAAAAGCTGCTGGAAAAATAGGCACAGCAACTGGTGAAATATGTTTCAATACAGGAATGACTGGCTATCAAGAAATATTTACCGACCCATCTTACTATGGACAAGTACTTGTAGCAACCAATCTTCATATTGGAAATTACGGAGTAAATAAAGATGAAGTAGAATCAGATTCAATTAAAATTGCAGGATTAGTATGCAAAAAATTTAATGAATTTCATTCTCGCAAAAGATCCGATGGCTCTATCAAAGAATATTTTGAAAATCAAAATGTAGTTGCAATTTCAGAGGTTGATACCAGAGCAATTGTTAGATATATTCGAGATAAAGGCGCAATGAACTGTATCATTTCTTCGGAGGAATTAGATATAGAAAAATTAAAAACAAAGTTGGCTAAAGTCCCTTCGATGGCTGGATTGGAGCTTTCTTCTAAAGTTTCAACTACTAAACCTTATTTTGTTGGAAATCCAGATTCGAAATTTAAAGTAGCAGTTTTGGATTTTGGTGTAAAGAAAAATATTGTAAGATGTTTGGCAGAGAGAGATTGCTATGTCCAAGTTTTTCCGATGAAAACAAAATGGGAAGAAATAAAAAAGTGGAATCCAAATGGAATTATGGTTTCTAATGGACCCGGAGATCCTTCTGCAATGCCAGATGAAACGGCTTTAGTGAAAGAGGTTATTAATTCATCTATTCCAACTTTTGGAATTTGTTTGGGGCATCAAATTATTGCACAAGCATGTGGATTCTCTACATACAAAATGCACAATGGACACAGAGGAATTAATCATCCTGTAAAAAATATAATTACCGGCAAAAGCGAAGTAACTTCTCAAAACCATGGATTTGCGGTAAAAGCAGAAGATATTAAAAGTGTGAAAAATGTTGAAGTAACTCACATTAATCTAAACGATAATACAATTGAAGGGATGCGCTTAACTGATAAACCTGTATTCTGTGTTCAGTATCATCCCGAAGCATCTCCTGGTCCTCTTGATGCAAGATATTTGTTTGATGAATTTATTCTTTTGATGGAGGGAGTTGAAACTAAATTTTCCAAGAAAAAAGCAATAGCTTAATACATACTTTCTGATATGGAAAAAAATGTAGCAGTTATTGGAGGTGGATTAAGTGGTTGTTTAGTTGTTTCAGGTTTAATTGAAAAAACAAAATCTCCAATTCTAATATACCACATCGAAAAAAAAGCAAAGAATTATTGCAGGGGAATAGCTTACGCAAATAGTTTTGAGTATCAGCCGTTGAATGTTCCCGCTTCTAAAATGAGCTTCTTTGCTGCCCAGCCAAATCATTTTGTGGAATGGCTTGCAAAAAATAAAACTCAATATTTTAATCTTATTGGAGATTTTAAACCAGATGATTTTATTTCTCGAAAGATTTATGGAGATTATGTTGAAGAAACATTTAAGCAGCTTATAAGTTATTTGCCATCGCACATTCAATATCTCCCTTTGAACGATGAAGTTTTAGATGTTGAGGAAAGCGACCATGAGGGAGTTTATAATTTAGTTTTTGAAAAAAACCGCTCCATTGCTGTAAATCAAATTGTATTCGCATTAGGTAATTTTCCTCCTGCTGATTTGCCAGTGAAAAATCCTGATTTTTATAGAAGTTCACATTATGTTTCTTCGCCTTGGGTTGAAAATGTATTGGACAGCATTCAAACAAACGATTCAATTCTTTTTGTTGGTGCAGGTCTTACGATGATTGATATTTTGATTAATCTGAAAAGAAAAAATCATCAAGGAAAAATATTTGCCATTTCACGAAATGGTTATTTGCCTCAATCGCACGCTAAATCTGCTAAATATGATTTTAGTACTATTCCCGAATTTGATAATTTATCTGTGAATGATTTAGTAGCGTGGATAAAATCAGAGGTGAAAAAAGCTAAAGAAAAAGGAATTGATTGGATTAGTGTGATAGATTCCTTGAGACCATATACATCAGTCCTTTGGCAGAAATTGTCGGTTGAAGAAAAGCATCGCTTTCTAAGGCATTTACGCCCATTCTGGGAAATGCATCGTCATCGTGTCCCAAGTCAATCCTATGAAATGATTCAGCAAATGAAATCAGAAAATAAATTTTCAATTCATTCTGGAAAAATAGTGGGATTTGAGCTGAACGAAAACAAAGTGGAGGTAGAATTTAAGCCAAGAAAAAAAAATCAGACTGACAAAATTATTGTCGATAAAGTAATTAATTGTACAGGACCTGAATGTAATTACCGAAAGCTAAAACAATCGCTCATTCAAAATTTAATGATGAAAGGAATGATAGTTCCTGATGCTTTACATCTTGGGCTTGAAACAACGCTTGATGGTTTTTTGGTTGATAATACAAGTAAACCTTCTCCAAATTTTTTAGCAATAGGTTCTGTTCGAAAAGG
>CAYPEC010000011.1:0-14510 GCA_964409625.1 uncultured Bacteroidia bacterium
TGGAAAATAAAATTGCTATCAGCACAAATGATTTAAGCAATGGAGTTTATTTTTATTCGCTCAGCGTTTCAAACAAAACTATTACTACAAAGAAATTTGTAGTTTCCAGATAATAATTTCCTTTTTTTCTAAAAAAGCCGAAGACAACATCTTCGGCTTTTTCATTTCAAATTTTTCTACAATAACCTCTCCACCCCCATTTATTAATAAATGTTAACTTCGCAGGTTCAAAAAACTAAATAAGCAATGGCAAAATTTAGCAAGCAAGATGCTCTCGATTATCACTCACAAGGAAGACCAGGAAAAATAGAAGTTGTTCCTACTAAACCTTATTCTTCTCAGCGCGACTTATCCTTAGCGTATTCGCCTGGAGTTGCTGAGCCCTGCTTAGAAATAGAAAAGGATAAAGAAAACGCTTATAAATATACAGCCAAAGGAAACTTAGTTGCTGTAATTTCAAACGGTACAGCAGTATTAGGTTTAGGAGATATTGGACCTGAGGCTTCAAAACCTGTAATGGAAGGTAAAGGCTTGCTTTTTAAAATCTTTGCGGATATAGATGTATTCGATATTGAAGTAGATGCCAAAGACCCTGAGTTATTTATTCAAACCGTTAAAGCAATTGCCCCCACCTTTGGAGGAATAAACTTAGAAGACATAAAAGCACCCGAGTGTTTTGAAATTGAAAGAAGATTAAAAGAGGAATTGAATATTCCTATTATGCACGATGACCAACATGGAACAGCCATTATTTCTGCTGCTGCTCTGCTCAATGCAGTTGAAATTGCCAAGAAAGATATTGCAAAAGTTAAATTGGTTATCAATGGTGCTGGAGCTTCTGCTATCTCATGTGCTAAATTATATATTGCTGTAGGAGTTAAAAAAGATAACATTCAGATGTTCGATAGCAAAGGTCTTATAACTACCGAAAGAGCAGACCTTGACGAAAGCAAACTGTATTTTGCACTCAACACAAAAAAGAATCCTTCCTTAGAAGAAGCAATGAAAGGTGCTGATGTATTCATTGGGCTTTCAAAAGGAAATATTGTTTCGCAGGAAATGGTAAAAGGAATGGCAAAAAATCCAATTGTATTTGCATTGGCAAATCCTACTCCCGAAATTTCGTATGCTGATGCTAAAGCTGCAAGAGAAGATGTGATAATGGCTACAGGTCGTTCGGATAATCCGAACCAAGTAAACAATGTGCTTGGGTTTCCATTTATTTTTAGAGGAGCACTAGATGTGAGAGCTACTCAAATTAATGAAGCAATGAAGCTGGCTGCTGTGTATGCCATTGCAGGTCTTGCAAAGGAGCCAGTTCCTGAATCGGTGAATTTAGCTTACGATGCAAAAAATATTTCTTTCGGACCCAATTATATTATTCCCAAACCAATTGACTCCAGATTGATTTACACAGTTGCTCCTGCTGTTGCCAAAGCAGCTATCGAATCGGGTGTAGCTCAACAAAAAATTACAGATTGGGAAGCATACAAACAAGAATTGATTAATCGCTTAGGATTAGATAATAAACTGATAAGAGGTATTACCAACAAAGCAAAACAAAATCCAAAACGAGTTGTATTTGCTGAGGCAGACCATTACAAGATTTTAAAAGCTGCTCAGGTAGTAAAAGATGAAGGTATTGCAAAGCCAATATTGTTAGGTGATAAAGACAAAATTCAAAAATTAATTAAAGAAAACAATCTTGACTTGTGCGATATTCCTATCATTGACCCACGCAGCAAAGAGGAAGATGAGAGAAGAAATGCTTTTGGAGATATTCTTTTTAACAAGAGAAAACGAAGAGGTTATACCTTATATGAAGCAAAGAAAATAATGCGTGAACGAAATTATTTTGGTGCCATGATGGTGGAGACGGGTGCTGCAGATGCAATGATTTCAGGACTTACAAGAAAATATGGAGCGCCTATTAAACCGGCATTAGAAATTATTGGTGTTCAAAGCGATGTTCACCGAGTTGCGGGAATGTACATCATGATGACCAAAAGAGGTCCTTTCTTTTTTGCTGATACAACCATGAATGTCGACCCAACCGCACAAGAACTTGCAGACATTACCGTACTTACTGCCAATGCAATTAAACAGTTTAACATTACCCCAAGAGTTGCGGTACTTTCTTATTCTAATTTTGGTTCTACAGATGGAGATATTCCGAAAAAGACAAGAGATGCGGTTGAAATTCTTCATAAAAATTATCCTGGATTAATTGTAGATGGAGAGATGCAAGCTAATTTTTCTCTTAACAATGAATTGCTTAAAGAACAATTTCCATTTAGTGATTTAGTAGATAAAAAAGTGAACACACTTATTTTTCCAAACCTTGCATCAGGAAACATTGCCTATAAATTAATGCAGGAAATGGGTGGTGCTGAAGCTATTGGTCCCGTTCTGCTTGGATTAAAAAAACCTGTTCACGTATTGCAACTTGGAAGTTCCGTAAGAGAAATTGTGAACATGATTACCATTGCGGTGATTGATGCTCAGGCGAAGAAATAAGTACACTCTAATTTCTATCTTTGTTCTATGCAAGCAATTGTTTTTTATATCGCACTACCATTTTTGTATTTAATTGCGCTGCTTCCCTTCCCTTTGTTTTATTTATTTTCCGACTTTGTTTTTGTGCTGATGTATTATGTTATTGGCTACAGAAAAAAAGTAGTAACTCAAAATCTTCGCAACTCATTTCCTGAAAAAACAGAAAAAGAAATTGCTGAAATAAGAATAAAATTCTACCACTATTTATGCGATTTATTTCTCGAAACTTTTAAAACACTCACCATTAGCAAAAGCTCCATGATCAAGCATTGTAAGATGAATGAGGATTCAAAAAAATTGATTGAAAAATTATCCGAAGAAAAAAAGAATTTTATCATTGTAATGGGACACTTTGGTAATTGGGAATGGGGTGGAAATACATTTAGCTTAACATTTAAACAACAACTTTATGTTATCTACCATCCACTCGCAAACAAGTATTTCAATAATCTAATTGTCGGAATGCGAACTCGATTTGGAAGCAAATTGATTGAAATGAAAAATACTTTTAAAGATATGGTGTCAAACAAAAATAGTCTGAATGCTACTGCTTTTATTGCTGACCAAACCCCTCCTCCTGAAACTGCTTACTGGACAAAATTTTTAAATCAGGATACACCTATATTTTGGGGAACAGAAAAGATTGCACGTAAATTAAATTATCCTGTTGTTTATATTTCCATTCAACGATTGAAAAGAGGCTATTACGAAATGTTTGCCGAAACACTTTTTGAAAATCCAGCACAAACAACAGAAGGGGAAATTTCGGAAATCCATACTAAAAGATTAGAAGAAGATATTATCAAACAACCAGAAATTTGGTTGTGGAGTCATCGCAGATGGAAACATAAGAAACCCAATTAGATTTTTAGTTACATTTGCGCACTGAAAAACAAAACGTACAATTGAACTCATCCGATAAAGAACTTATTTTAGCTACACGTCCTTACGCAAAAGAAAATCTTTTTAAAAGCTGGTTGTTTACGCTCTCTACACTTGCATTGGTTATTGTTTGCTTCGCTGGTACTTTCTGGAATTTTTCAACTCCAATAAAATTAATATTTAGTGTTCTTAGCGGACTTGTTTTAGTGCGGATGTTTGTTATTTATCACGACCACCAACATCATTCTATTCTTTACAAATCAAAAGTTGCTGATTTTATTTTTAGCATAATAGGAATTTTTATGCTAGCTCCTACCAGCATCTGGAAACGCTCTCATGACCACCACCACAATCACAATTCAAAATTTTTCAGCTCCGATATTGGTTCTTATCCTATCATGACCAAAGAGAAATTTTTGAACTCACCTAAAAGTGAACGCTTCTATTACTTACTTGTAAGGCATCCGCTAACAATGGCATTTGGCTATATCAGTATGTTTTTATATTGGATGTGTTTGCAATCTTTTATGAGTAGTCCCCGCAGACATTATGATTCTTTAATTGCGCTTATCATTCATTTTGTAATTGCATTTTGTCTTGTTTGGTTTTTAGGTTGGCAAGCTTTGTTTATTTCATTAATAATTCCTTTCACCATTACATTTGCTATTGGAGCATACTTGTTTTATGCACAACATAATTTCCCTGAAGTTGTTTTCAAAAATAATATTGAATGGAGCTATAGTCATGCAGCACTTGAATCTTCAAGCTATATGAAAATGAATCCTTTTTGGAGGTGGATTTCAGCAAATATTGGTTATCACCATGTTCACCACTTAAATTCACGTATTCCATTTTACCGATTGCCTGAGGTCATGGAAAAATTTCCTCAACTTCAAAACCCTAAAATTACTACCCTAAACCCAAGCGATATTCTTCGCTGCGTTCGTTTAAAAGTTTGGGATCCAGAAAAAAATAGAATGATTGGAATGAAGGAAATTTATTCTTCTTAAACAATCCACCTCACCCTATTTTTTAACTGCTGCTTTTACCTGAAAAATCAAAAACACTTTTCTTGAATAAAAAGTAAGATATTCTTATAACTTTGCCTCCCCTGTCTGCAAAAAAGTAAGACTCTGGAACAAAATTATGATAAATCACATTGAAGGAAAATTGGTAGAAAAAACACCAACCCATGCAGTTATTGATTGCGGTGGCGTTGGGTATATTTTAAATATCTCACTTAATACTTATTCCAAGATTGGAAACGAAGAAAAGTGTAAGCTTTTTGCTTATCTCGTAGTTCGTGAGGATGCACATCTTCTTTATGGTTTTGCCGATGTAGGCGAAAGAGAAATATTCAAACATCTTATCTCCGTTTCGGGAGTTGGAGCCAACACAGCCCGAATGATTTTATCTTCCCTTTCTCCTGCGGAAGTACAACAAGCAGTAGTATCAGGAAATGTAAATTTATTGAAGAGCATCAAGGGGATAGGCGAAAAATCAGCGCAACGCATTATCATTGACCTTAATGGGAAGCTCGGGAAACTCGAAAATTCAGCAGATTTTTTAACTCCTTCAAACAATAAAATACGAGAAGAATCGTTAAATGCACTTGTTCAATTAGGATTTGCAAAAAACATGGCTGAAAAAGCACTTGATAAAGTTCTGAAAGAAGATAAAAGCATTAACACTGTTGAAGATCTTATCAAAAGAACTTTAAAAAATTTATAGACCGTTTTGAAGGCGTATTACAAGAATATATTTCTATTCGTTTGCTCATTTTCTGCAGTTACTATAACTGCTGCAGTTAATAGTAACTATGGTGAATTTATACTATCGGATTATGATTTGCTGGAGAATTCCTTCTCTACATTACTTCCTGTGGATTCGCCAGAAGTAAATCTTCCATTTCAATTCAACGATAACTCCTTAGAAAATCCTTTATACAACAATGATGGTGGGCTAAAACTCAATGACCCTGCAAACATAAAAACAGATATTGATTACGACCCAGCAACCAACCAATACAGTGTAACCCAGAAAATGGGAGACCTAGATTATCGCCCGCCTACCTACATGGACGAAGATGATTTTATGGATTATCAATTTAATAAATCTGTAAAAGATTATTGGAAACAAAAGGTGCACACCGAAAGTCAGTTTACACAACAAAGCAACCCTTTAATTCCAAAAATTCGTGTTGGAGGAGAATTATTTGATAGAATTTTTGGAGGCAATAGCGTTGATATTCGCCCTCAAGGTTCGGCAGAATTAACTTTTGGATTGAAAAGAAATATTCTTGAAAACCCTGCTTTGCCTGTTAAAGCTCAACGTCCTCCTCCACAATTTGACTTCGACCAAAAAATTCAGTTAAACGTAATTGCTAAAATTGGAGATAAACTAAAGCTATCTACCAATTACAACACCGAAGCTACTTTCGATTTTGAAAATCAAATGAAATTGGAATACACGGGATATGATGATGAAATTATTAAAAAAATAGAAGCGGGAAATGTTGCACTCCCTCTGCAAAGCTCACTTATTACTGGAAGTCAAACACTCTTTGGGATTAAAACACAAATGCAATTTGGAAGATTAACAGCTACAAGTATATTTTCTCAGCAAAAAGGGAAGCAAACTGAGATTGAAGTTACAGGTGGTGCAAGTACGAGTGCTTTTGATATTAATGGAGATAACTACGATGCAAATAAGCACTATTTCATTGGCCATTATTTTCGCGACCAATATAATACGGCTCTTGCCAACCTTCCGATAATTAGTTCAACAATCAACATCACCAAAATGGAGGTTTGGATTACTAATAGAAATAGCGGCTCTATTGATAACTTAAGAAATATTGTTGCTTTTTCTGATTTAGGAGAAGGCGATGCCACTCATTTTGCCAATATAAATTTTACAGATGATGACGCAACATCCACATTGCCAAAAAATTTAGCAAATAGCGAATACAAATTTTTAGTTGATACCGCTACAGGAGTTCTGCGAGATAGGGATTTTAGCACAGTTACCAACAGGTTAACTTTTGCAGTCCCATCATTAAGTCAAGTTACGGATTACGAAAAATTAGAAAATGCCAGAAAACTTGCATCTACTGAATATACATTCAATCCTCGATTGGGGTATGTTTCATTAAATCAATCTTTAAATTACGATGAGGTTTTAGCAGTTGCATACCAATACACATCAAATGGAGTTACTTATCAAGTTGGAGAATTTTCTACAGATGGAATTTCAGGTCAAAAGCCATTAGTAGTAAAACTTTTGAAGAGCACTTTGGTAAGCACTAAAGTGCCTATGTGGGATTTGATGATGAAAAATATTTATTCCATAGGAGCATACCAAATCAATCCGAAAGATTTTAAACTGAATGTGCTTTATAACAATGCTGAAACAGGCGTACTGGTAAATTACATTCCCGAAGGAGTCATTAATGGAAAACCATTAATCGAAGTAATGGGTATGGATAAAACCAACACACAACTTTCTCCTGGTGCTGATGGGGTTTTTGATTTTTTAGACGGCATCACCATTATCGCATCGAACGGAAGAATTATTTTTCCTGAAATAGAACCTTTTGGAAAAGACTTAAGAGCAAAATTTCCTATTGGCGAACAAACACTTGCAAACAAGTATGTTTACGAACAGCTGTATGATTCAACTCGAACGGTTGCACTTCAGTTTCCAGATAAAAACAGATTCCGATTAAAGGGAACTTACCAATCATCCTCCAGTTCTGAAATACCCCTTAACTCTGTAAATATTCCCCAAGGCTCAGTTGTAGTTACAGCTGGAGGTACAAAACTTACAGAAAATATAGATTACACGGTTGACTACACATTGGGGAGAGTAAAAATTATCAATGAAGGAATTTTAAATTCTGGAACTCCAATAAAAATTAAATTAGAGAGCAATACATTATTTTCAATTCAAACAAGATCGCTCATTGGGACTCGACTAGATTACAAAATAAATAATGACTTTAGTCTTGGCGGAACTGTTTTAAATCTTACCGAACGCCCGATTACTCAAAAAGTTAATATTGGCGATGAACCTATTTCAAATACTATTTGGGGATTGGATGGAACCTACCGAACAGAAGCCCCATTTTTAACACGATGGATAGATAAAATTCCATTTATCAATACAAAAGAGATTTCGACAATAAGTGCAACAGGAGAGTTTGCACAACTTATACCAGGGCACTCAAAAGCAATTAGCAAAGAAGGAAATTCATACATAGATGATTTTGAAGGAAGCCAAACAGCTATTGATATTCGTACGCCTTCAGCTTGGTCGCTTGCAAGTACACCACAAAACCAAAGCATGTTTCCAGAAGGAAATTTAGTTGATAGTTTACCTTATGGTTTTAACAGAGCCAAACTTTCTTGGTATAATATCGACCCATTATTTTTAAGACAAACAAATGGACTAACACCAGGCAGTATCGACAACAAAGCAATGTCAAATCATTTTGTAAGAGAAATTTTTGAAACGGAACTTTTTCCAAACAAACAATCCGAATCAGGAAGCCCAGTTAATATTTCAACTTTCGATTTGGCATTTTATCCAAACGAAAAAGGGCCCTACAATTATGAAGCTACAAAAACTGGACTCTCAGGAATTTCTAGCGGAATAGACTCTTTAGGATTTTTGAAAAACCCGGAAACTCGCTGGGCTGGTATTATGCGCAAAATTGAAACCAATGATTTTGAAGCTGCAAACGTTGAGTTTATTCAGTTTTGGATGATGGATCCTTATAACGATGACTACACAAAAGAATTTGGCACAACAGCACCAACCTCAGGTGATATGTATATTGATTTGGGAAATGTTTCAGAAGACATTTTAAAGGACTCACGCAAAAGTTTTGAAAATGGATTACCTACAAGTGTAAACCCTGATTTACCAGTTGATGTTACTTCATGGGGAAAAGTACCTGCTATTCAACCAGTAGTAGTTGCCTTTGATAACGAGCCAAGCACAAGGCCACAACAAGATGTTGGATTAGATGGATTGCCAAATGGAGAAGAAACTTCTTTTTTTACTAATTATTTAAATACAATTGCAGGTTCATTCTCACAAGGAACTTCATCCGCAGCTTATCAAAAAGCAATTGCAGATCCATCTTCAGATGACTACCATTATTATAGAGGTGATGATTTTGATGGTGCTTCTACTCCTGTACTTGAACGTTATAAAAAATTCAATGGAATGGAAGGCAACTCGCCAACTGAAACGCAATATAAAAGCTTAAACAACGATGGATATCCAACAGCAGCAACCAACCAACCCAATATCGAAGATATTAACAGAGACAATACACTGAGTGAAAGTGAATCCTACTATCAATATAAAATTAGTTTAAATCCTGCAGATATTCAACCAACAGCTGTTGGAACAAATTACATAACAGATGTTTTTCAAACTACTGCTTCAACCAAAGATGGTAGCAACCGACCGATTACTTGGTATCAATTTAAAGTTCCAATAAAAAGTTTTGAAAGTAAAGTTGGAGCCATCGAAGATTTTCGCTCCATCCGTTTTATTCGTGTGTTTTTTAAAAACATGGATAAGCCAGTAGTAGTTCGTTTGGCAAGATTTGATTTAGTAAGAAGTGATTGGAGAAAATACAATTACGACCTTTTGCAAAAAGGATTTTATGTTGGAATTAATGAAACCACTACCCCATTTAACGTAGCAGCCGTAAATATTGAAGAAAATGGAAGTAAAACTCCAGTGAATTATATTCTTCCTCCGAAAATTGAACAAGAAGTAAATCAGCAAAGTGCAAATCAGGTTAGAATTAATGAACAATCACTATCCATGAAAGTAACCAATCTTATTGATGGAGATTCTCGTGCAGTATTTAAGAATAGCGATTTAGATGTGCGCTCATACAAAAAATTAAAAATGTTTGTTCATGCTGAAGCTGTAGGGACGAGCGATGCTTTGAGTAATGGAGATGTAAGACTTTTTGTGCGATTAGGAACAGATTATACCGACAATTACTACGAATATGAAATCCCACTGCAAGTAACTCCGCCTGGTAATTACAACAGTGGAAGCGAAAGTGATCGATACATTGTATGGCCCGAAAAAAATGAAATGATTTTAAAATTTGAAGACCTACAAAAAGCAAAACAAAGAAGAAACGTAGCGCTTGGAGACCCAAGCTCTGGGGTAGAACTAACAACAGTTTACGACAATTATATAGATGAGCGAGGAAATAAAATTTCTGTAATAGGAAATCCCAATATGAGTTCGATAAAAGTAATGATGATGGGGATTCGAAATCCACAAAAAACAAGCACGAATGCAAATGATGATGCCTTAGCAAAAAGTGTTGAGGTTTGGGTAAATGAATTACGACTTTCTGATTTTGACGAAAAAGGCGGATGGGCAGCAACTGCAAAAGTAAATGCTAAACTTGCCGATTTAGGAAATCTATCCCTCTCTGGAAACATTAGTACCCCTGGCTTTGGGAGCATTGATAAAAAAGTAAGTGAGCGGCAAAGAGAAACTATTGTGCAATACGATATTGCTACTAATTTAGAATTAGGCAAGTTTTTTCCGCAAGATTGGAATTTAAAAGTGCCTATGTATTTTGGTTATGGGCAAACAATTAGCAACCCTCAATACAATCCTCTTGACCCTGATATAGAATTAAAAAATATTTACAAAGACCCTGAGTATTCAAAAGAAGAAATAAAAGAATTGAAGAAAAAAGTTCAAGATGTAACAGAGCGAAAAAGCATCAACTTTACCAATGTCAAAAAAGAAAAAAGTAAAACTGCCGTTAATCAAAAGCCACATTTTTATGATGTAGAAAACCTTGCAGTATCCTATTCTTATAATGAAACTTTCAAGCATAACATTAATATTGAAAACAACACAAATAAATCTTTCAGAGGAGGATTAACCTATAATTATTCTACAACACCTAAAAGCATAAAACCATTTGCGAAAATAAAAATATTTAAATCTAAATATTTGGCACTTATTCGAGATTTCAACCTTAATACTTCTCCTAACAGATATGGGTTTGTTACCGATTTAAACAGAACATACAGCCAACAAAGAATAAGAAATAATACAGATGAATCAAGAGCTATCCCTGAAACTTTCAATAAAACATATAACATGTCGAGAGCATACAACCTTAACTACGATATTTCAAAAACATTAAAGGTTGACTTTAGTGCAAATAACGAATCAAGAATAGATGAACCCGTAGGAGAAATTGATACAAAAACTGAAAGAGATAGTATCTGGGGGAACATTAGAAGATTTGGGAAAACAACCAATTATCGACACAATACTAATGTAAGCTACAGTTTTCCTTTGAATAAAATACCGCTTCTTGATTTTGCAAGTGCGAGTGTTCGATATTCAAGTTCATACAACTGGCAAACAGCTCCACCAGTTGCTGATACGCTTGGGAATACAATACAAAACTCTGGAAATTGGGCTTGGAATGGACAATTAAATATGGTTACGCTTTATAATAAAATTCCTTATTTCAAAAAGATTAACACGAAGAAAAAAGCATCATCTTCGGTAAATGCGAAAAATCCTGCACCAGCAGACACAAGCAAAAATTCTACTAAAAATGAACAATATGAAGTGCTTGAATATTTAGCTAGAATAGCAATGAGTTTGAAAAATGTATCGGTAACCTATTCGAACAACAATGGATTATTAATGCAGGGTTATGGAAGAAGAACGAATTTAATGGGTTTTGATAATCAATTTAATGCCCCTGGAGCTGGGTTTATTTTTGGGAAAACAGAAAATTTTGGTTCTGATAATAAAGAATTTTCTGAATACTCCGCCTCCAAAGGATGGTTAGATTCTGCTGTAACATTAAACCTTCCATCCACAAAAACACATGTAGAAAACATGAGCATAAAAGCTTCCATAGAACCCCTTCCGGATATAAGAATAGAACTAACAGCTAATCGAAATTTCTCTAAAAACAATAGTTCTATTTTCCGTTGGAATAAAAAAGAATACGTTTCAGAATCGCCTATAGAATCTGGTAATTTTAGTATGTCCGTAATTACTTGGAGAACTTCATTTGAAAAAGATAACCCGCAGCATACATCCAAAGCATTTGAAAATTTCAAAAATTATAGAGCAAGTATTTCCGCACAACTGGGGCAAAAAAATGCCAATTCAGGGGCACTGGGAAATGGCTACTACAAAGGTTATGGAGAAAACTCTCAAGATGTAGTAATTCCTGCTTTCTTGGCAGCGTATACAGATAAAAATCCGGATAGAGTAAGCACAGAATTATTTCAAAAAATTCCTAAACCTAACTGGAGAATTACTTATGATGGATTATCAAAAATTGAAGCGTTACAAAAATTATTTCAATCGGTAACACTAAGCCATCAATATCGCTCGAACTATAGCATTAATACCTATAACACAAATTTGAACTATAGTAAAGATAAAAACAATGGTAGTGCAAATGCTTTTGACTTAGACAATAATTTTATTTCTGAATATGTTATTGGAGCTGTTTCAATATCCGAACAATATAGCCCATTAATTAAGCTTGATATGACTTGGCAAAATAGTTTGATAACAAATTTTGAAATAAAAAAAGATAGAAATTTAGGATTAAGCATAACGAATTTACAATTAACTGAAATTTTAGGTAAAGAATATATCATAGGTACAGGGTACAGAATACAGGATGTTCAATTGCCGTTTAAAATAGGTCGAAAAAAATTAAAAAGCGACTTGAATTTGCGTGTTGATTTTTCAATCAGAAACAACATAACTGTTATCCGAAAAGTTGTAGAAGATTACAATCAAGTAACTTCCGGAACAAATGTTTTAACCTTAAAAAATTCAGCCGATTATTCTGTTAGTGATAAGCTAACTGTTCGAGTATTTTGGGATAAAATTATCAACTCACCAAAAGTCTCAAATTCCTATAAAACATCAAACTCAAATGGAGGTTTAAGTTTGCGATTCACACTTTCTCAATAATTATTTAGTTGGTTTAAATTTAAAATTTACTTTTGTCATCAGTAAAAAATTATAAAAATGAATTTTCCAGAAAACTTAAAATACACAAAGGACCATGAATGGGTTCGTGTAGAAGGTAACCAAGCAGTAATAGGTGTTACTGATTTTGCACAAAGCGAACTTGGAGACATTGTATATGTAGAAATTGAAACTGAAGGTGAAGAACTTGCCAAAGAAGAAATTTTCGGAACAGTAGAAGCTGTTAAAACTGTTTCTGATTTATTTATGCCAATATCAGGTAAAGTATTGGAAGTAAATCCTGCTCTTCAGTCAAATCCTGAAGGAGTAAATAAAGACCCATATAATAATGGCTGGATGATAAAAGTAGAAATGAAAGATGCTTCGGAAGTTAATTCGCTTTTATCTGCAGCTGATTACAAATCTTTGATAGGGCATTAATATTCTTTCTCGCAAAAGAGAGAAATTCAAAATATGTTTTTAAAACACACAAAATGGGCAATGCTATGGGCGTTGCTCATTTTTATTTTATGTGCTATTCCAGGTAAAGATTTACCGAATGTTGGATGGCTTGAAATTTTTCAGTTCGACAAATTTGTTCACGCCTCTTTATTTTTTGTTCTATCCATTCTATTAATTTGGGGATTCTCCAAACAAGATTCTTTTCTGTTTTTCAATTCACACAAAAATACATTATCAATTATCATTTCTTTAATCTATGGTGGCTCACTTGAGTTTATGCAACAAGTTTTTTTTGCCGACCGTACAGCAGATATTTATGATTTCATCGCTAATACATTTGGTAGCATATTAGGACTAATGCTTTATAAAAAATTAGAACAATCATTTTTGATTAAATTTATCAAATAGCTTTTATTAAGAGAAATGAAAATCAACTGGACACTGAAACATTTTAAGGATTTAACAACAAAAGAACTTTACGATATTTTTCAATTGAGAATTGAAGTGTTTGTTGTTGAACAAAATTGTCCATATCAAGATGCAGATGGAAAAGATGTGAAGAGTTTTCACTTGATGGGATATAGCCCCTCTCCTTCTCTCCCCAAAGGGGAAAGTGAAAATACACTTGTGGCTTTTGCACGAATTTTACCTCAAGGAATTTCGTATGATGAAGTTTCCATTGGAAGAGTTGTGAGTTCTCCGAAAGTGAGGGGAACGGGTGCAGGGAAATTGTTGATGGAAAAATGTTTGGAGGAAATAAAAACGAAGTTTGGTGATGTTCCCGTTCGGATTGGAGCGCAGTGTTATTTAAAAAAATTTTACGAAAGCTTCGGATTTGTTGCCATTGGCGATGAATATATGGAAGATAATATTCCGCATATTATAATGTTACGATAACCCTAGACAATCATCCCCGCACCAACAGTTTCATTGGTTGCTTCATCAATCAGAATTAGTGCTCCTGTACTTCTGTTACGATTGTATTTATCAAAAAATAAGGGCGCTGTAGTTTTAAGAGAGATTCTTCCTATTTCATTCAGGCCAATATTTTTATTGTCTTCTATGCGGTGAAGTGTACTAATGTCAACTTTGTATTTCACATCTTTTACAATTGCTCTAACATCTTTGCTTGTGTGTTTTAAAAAATACTTTCCTCCTACTTGCAAAGGTTTTTCATGTAACCAGCAAACCATAATATCCAATTCTTGCGAAACTGTTGGTTGATTATTTTCTCTCACAATCATATCGCCTCTGCTAATATCAATTTCATCTTGCAAAGTAATGGTAACACTCATTGGAGGAAATGCTTCTTCAAGCGAACCACCCAACATATCAATTGATTTTATCTTTGTTTTTTTCATGGATGGAAGTATCACTACATCATCTCCGGTTTTAAAAATTCCTCCTGCAACTCTTCCTGCATAACCTCTGTAATCATGATATTCAGTACTCATCGGGCGAACAACATATTGAACAGGAAATCTGCAATCAATATGATTATTATCACTTGCAATATGAATATTTTCGAGCAAATACATTAGCGTTGGTCCATCATACCAATCCGTATTTTTTGAACGGTCAACTACATTATC
>CAYPEC010000011.1:14610-19992 GCA_964409625.1 uncultured Bacteroidia bacterium
GTAATATCTCCAATTGTTCTGAATCGTACAATTTTTTCTTGTGCTTTTTCTGTCTCTTTCATCAAAATAAAAGGAGACTCTGCAAGCCATTGTCCATCTCTATTAAAAACTTTTCTTTTATGCGAAAAATATAAATTTGGCAACTCAATTTTTTCAGAAAGAATATATTGCCAAACATCCATTTCTGTCCAGTTGCTTATAGGAAACACTCGAAAATGTTCGCCAATATTTTTTTTGCCATTAAATAAATTCCAGAGCTCTGGTCGTTGATTTTTAGGGTCCCATTGACCAAACTCATCACGGTGAGAAAAAAATCTTTCTTTCGCTCTTGCCTTTTCTTCATCTCTTCGCGCACCACCAATTGCAGCATCAAATTTAAATTCTTCCATTGCATCAAGTAGAGTAACTGTTTGCAACACATTTCTACTTGCATTCAAACCTTTTTCTTCCACTGCTCTGCCTTTATCAATCGAATCCTGAACAGAGCGAACAATCAATTTTGCACCAATTTTTTCCATCCAAGAATCACGATAGGTAATTGTCTCTTCAAAATTATGACCTGTATCAATATGCATCATCGGAAAAGGAATCTTTGCAGGCCAAAATGCTTTACGAGCAAGCCAACTAACAACTATAGAATCTTTTCCTCCAGAAAAAAGCAAAACAGGTTTTTCGAATTGAGCAGCTAGCTCACGCAAAATATAAATGCTTTCGCTTTCTAATTCTTTTAAATGCGTTAAATTATAACTCTTCATTTTATTTTTTCTTTCAAATAATTCATAATCTCTTTTAAGCAATCTTCCACTTTTTTATTTTCAGTTTTAATCTCTATGTCAGGATTAGCAGGAATTTCGAAGGGGGCATTAATCCCTGTAAAATCTTTAATTTCTCCCTTTCTTGCTTTCGCATATAATCCTTTCACATCTCTTTTTTCGCAAATTTCAATGGGAGTATTTACAAATATTTCTATAAAATCTTTTTCTCCAATAATTGCTTTTGCCTGATTTCTGATTGCTTCTGTAGGACTAACAAAACAACAAATAGTAATTACTCCGCAATTCAAAAACAACTTTGCAACCTCTGCAATCCTACGAATATTCTCTGTTCTATCGGCATCCGAAAATCCTAAATTATTATTTATTCCAGTTCTAATATTATCTCCATCTAAAATTTGAGTGAAGAAATTTTGCTTTTGCAATTCTCTTTCTAAAGCAATGGCAATAGTAGTTTTCCCAGAACCCGAAAGACCTGTCATCCAAACTACTTTTGCTTTTTGATGAAGTAATTTTTCCTTGTCTTCGCGTTGAAGAATTTTATCAAAAACAGGAAATATATTTTCCTCTATTCTACTCATAGACTGCGAATTTACTCAATTATTTCATTCCCCCCAATCGAATAAATTATATAAATAAGCATTATATTTGAGCGATTTATGTCTAAAAATATTTCCATTCCGAACATTATTGGATTTATTGATTTAACAAGTCTTGAAGGAAAAGACAATGAAGAATCAATAAAAAAATTGTGTGAAAAAGCATTACAGAAGAATGATAATATTCCTTCTGTTGCTGCTGTTTGTGTTTATCCAACTTTAATTCGAATTGCAAAAAAAGAACTGCAAAATTCTACCATTAAAATTGCTTCTGTTGCAGGAGCTTTTCCTTCAGGACTTTCACCTCTTAAAATAAAATTACAGGAGGTAAAATTTGCTTTAAATGAAGGTGCAGATGAGATAGATATTGTTATTGCGAGAGGCAAATTTTTAGAAAATAATTTTTGCGAAGTGCATAATGAGATAGCTGCAATTAAAGAAGTTTGTGGGAGTAAGATATTAAAAGTAATTCTTGAAACAGGGGAACTTATTACTACGGAAAATATTAAAAAAGCAAGTGAAATAGCTATTGAAGCCGGAGCTGATTTTATAAAAACATCAACAGGAAAAATTTCTGTTTCGGCTACTATTCCTGCTGTTGAGGTAATGCTAAATTGTATTAAAGTCCATCATCAAAAAACGAATAAAAAAATTGGGATTAAGCCATCAGGGGGAATTAAAGATGCAAAAACTGCAATGGAATACTTATCGCTAACATCAGCTATTTTAGGAAATGAATGGCTAACTCCAAATTTATTCCGTTTTGGGGCAAGTTCGCTTTACGACAATATAATTTCAGGAAATAATAATTCGAAAAAATCTTATTAAAGTGAATCAAGAAAATTTAAATCAACTACTACTTTCTGCGATTGAGGCTTCTATCAAAGCAGGAGAAAAAATTATTGAAGTCTATAATTCAGATTTTGCAGTAGAGCACAAAGACGATAAATCACCATTAACGCTTGCTGATAAAAAGTCTCACGAAGAAATTATTTCAGTTCTAAATGAAAGCAAAATTCCTGTTTTAAGTGAAGAAGGAAAAAATATTCCTTATGCTGAACGCAAGGATTGGGAATATTTATGGATTGTTGACCCACTTGATGGGACAAAAGAATTTGTGAAACGAAATGGAGAGTTTACAGTTAACATTGCTTTAATTGAAAATCAAAAACCAATTTTAGGAGTAATTTATATTCCTGTTACTAAAGAATTATACTATGCTGCTAAAGGTGTTGGAGCTTATAAAGTTTCAAATTTAAAGTCTAAGGTTTCAAGTATAGAAGAGATAATTTCTATTTCTGAAAAACTTCCATCTGTAAAATCTCTTGACAAATTTACAGTTGTAGCAAGCCGTTCGCACATGTCACCTGAAACAGAAATATTTATAAACGAATTAAAGTCAAAACATGATGAAATTAATTTTGCATCTTCTGGAAGTTCGATAAAACTTTGCCTTGTAGCAGAAGGAAAAGCAAATGTATATCCTCGCTTTGCTCCTACAATGGAATGGGATACAGCTGCAGGACAAGCTATTGTTGAATTTGCAGGGAAAACATTAATCGATTATTCCACAAAAAAATCAATGCTTTATAATCGCGAAAATTTATTGAATAACTGGTTTTTAGTAGAATAAATTCTCTCCGCTTTGTTTCATCACATTTTCGTATATTCGTAGCTTATCATTACTAATTTTTATGGCAAAGGTTGCATTAATCACAGGGATTACAGGACAGGATGGTTCTTATCTGGCAGAATTATTATTAAGCAAAGGATACACCGTTCATGGAGTAAAAAGAAGAAGTTCATTATTCAATACGGATCGTATTGATCATCTTTATAAAGACCAACACGAAAAAGGGGCAAAACTCTTTTTGCATTATGGAGATTTAACCGATTCAACTAATTTAATTCGAATAGTTCAGGAAGTTCAACCTGATGAAATTTACAACTTGGCTGCTCAATCACATGTTATGGTTTCTTTTGAAACACCTGAATATACTGCAAATTCAGATGCATTAGGAACATTAAGAATTTTAGAAGCAATTCGTATTTTAAAATTAGAAAAGAAAACAAAATTTTATCAAGCTTCTACCTCTGAACTTTATGGACAAGTGATGGAAATTCCACAAAGAGAAACAACTCCATTCTATCCAAGAAGCCCTTATGGTGTCGCTAAACTTTATGCTTTTTGGATTACCAAAAACTATCGCGAAGCTTATGGAATTTATGCCTGCAACGGCATTTTATTTAATCATGAAAGCCCTGTGAGAGGCGAAACTTTTGTAACCAGAAAAATCACACGTGCTGCTGCAAAAATAAGTTTAGGACTACAAGAAAAATTATTCCTTGGAAATCTTGACGCAGAACGCGATTGGGGACATGCAAAAGATTATGTAGAAGGAATGTGGATGATGATGCAACAAACAGAATCAGATGATTTTGTTTTAGCAACTGGTAAAAAAGTTTCAGTGAAAAAATTTGTTGAAATGTCATTTAACCATGCTGGAATTCAACTAGAATGGAAAGGACAAGGAATTGATGAAAAAGGAATTAATAAAGCTAATGGAAAAATAATTGTAGAAATTGACCCAAAATATTTCAGACCTACAGAAGTTGATTTACTTGTTGGAGATGCTTCTAAAGCAAAGAAAAAATTAGGGTGGGAAGCAAAAATTACTGTTGAAGAACTTTGTAGAGAGATGGTTGCATCTGATTTAAAATTATTTGAAAAGGATAAATATTTATTAGAAGGTGGGCACGATATCAAAAATTATAATGAATAAGAATTCTAAAATATACATTGCAGGTCATAGAGGAATGGTAGGTTCTGCCATTTACAGGAAACTTCTTGCTGAAGGTTTTTCAAATTTTATTTTCAGAACTTCGAAAGAGTTGGATTTAAGAAATCAAAAAGCTATTCAAGATTTTTTTGAAAAAGAAAAACCCGAATATGTTTTTTTAGCTGCAGCAAAAGTGGGTGGAATACAAGCAAACAACACTTATCGCGCTGAATTTTTGTACGATAATTTAATGATGCAAAATAATGTGATTGATGCATCTTATCGTAATGGAGTAAAAAAATTAATGTTTTTAGGGTCATCTTGCATTTACCCTAAAATGGCTCCACAGCCACTAAAAGAAGACTACTTATTGACTGGCACTTTGGAAAGCACAAATGAACCTTATGCCATTGCAAAAATTGCTGGAATAAAAATGTGCGATGCATACAGAAGTCAATACGGTTGTAATTATATTTCGGTGATGCCAACCAATTTGTATGGACCAAATGATAATTATGATTTGAATAACTCACATGTATTACCAGCATTGTTGCGAAAATTTCACACTGCAAAAACGGAAAACAAGCCCTTTGTAGAAGTGTGGGGAAGCGGAACTCCTAAAAGAGAATTTTTGCATGTGGATGATTTAGCTGATGCATGTTATTTTTTAATGAATAACTATGATGAAGGCGGATTAGTAAATATTGGTGTTGGTGATGATATCACTATAAAAGACCTTGCCTTACTAATTAAAAATATTGTTGGATATGCGGGAGAATTAAAGTTTGATTCTTCAAAACCCGATGGAACACCAAGAAAATTAATGGATGTAACCAAGCTCCATACTATGGGCTGGAAACATAAAATTAAATTAGAAGAAGGAATTAAAATGGTTTATGAAGAAGTGAAAAACAAATTTAGTGTTAAAAACGAACCGTCATTGCGAGGCGATTAGCCGAAGCAATCTGAGATTGCTTCACTTCGTTCGCAATGACGACAAACAAAATGAAAAAACTTTTTTACATATTACTTCTCTTACCAACATTGTTGCTCTCTCAACAAAATTTGTCGTTAAACAGAGAATGGAATTTGGATAAAGAACTCCTGAGAAATTCCATAGAAACAAAAAATAAAAGCACCTCAGATACCATTATTAATGGGGAAGTTATTCATTCTTTACCAGATATAATTTGCTTTACTAATGATGCAGATGGTTGTTTTAAACCTTAT
>CAYPEC010000012.1:0-19707 GCA_964409625.1 uncultured Bacteroidia bacterium
GGATTAAATAAATCCATTTTAAAATAGAAATGCTATTATATAATTGCCCTGTCTTATCCCCGAAAAATATGATTGGGATTATTAGTAATAGCGAGTAAAAAAAGTTTATTAATAATGCAATTGAAGTAAATTTTTTAGAATCTTGATCGGTTTTTGCTACAATAATTCCATGGCTATATTGGGAGTTTATCACAACATTTAGAATTCCTGTTATAGAAACAAATATTGCTAAAACTCCATAGTCTGATGGGGAGTATACTCTTGATAATACAGGACTTAATAATATTGGAATCAATTGGGCAATAACGGTTCCTGAAAATATGGTTATAAAATCTTTTAAAAATAAATTTCCTTTAAATCTATAAATTCCACTATATTCATTGTAATCAGAACTTCCTATTACGCTGTAATGATTTTTCAACTTAGTTATTTCTTTATTGAAATCTCCTTTTTCTAAGGCAGTTGCATGTGCTTGTTGTACTTTGCTTTCTATTATTTCTAAAGGAGTATTAATTATTTTTGTTATCGTTTCAGCTATATCTTCCGGTGAGATATTTTTTAGTTGCCAAGTATAATTTGGATTTATTATATCATCATCGTAGCCGATATTTCCAGTTATAAGAGGCCGCCCAGTGAGCATTGCCTCTATTGCAGTTACTGGAGTTCCATCTGAACTCGGGCACATAATTACAATGTCTGAAATTTTGTAAATTCCGGCTAAAGACTTTGAGTCCTGCGTTGCAATTATTTGTATATGTTTTTCTAAATTGAGATGCTTTATCTTTGTTTTTATTTTAATTGCATATTCCAAATCTGAGTAATAGTCAATTTGAATTAGTTTAAAGTTTATTTCTTTGTTTTTCTCAACTAATAATTTAATTCCATCAATAATTATGTCAATATTATAAAGTGGTGCTAAAGCTCGGTTAGAAAAAATTGTAATGCCATTAGCTTTACTTAAATTAGAATTGTGGTATCGATTTTGAAAATTTTCAATTTTAACACCCGTACGAAGAACTTCTACTTTTCCTCCATCTTCAATAAATTCTTCAATGATTCTTTTTTGCTTAAAAGATGTAGGAAATATGTAATTTGCTTTATTTAAAGCTCTTTCAAATATAATTCTGAAAATGTAGTTGCTTAGTTTCTGTAGAGTGTTTTTGTGATTTTTAAAAGTTTTATTATAGTCAATCAGAACATCTGATCCTCTTGTAGTTATAATGTGTTTTTTTGCTCCAGCTAAATAAGGCCAGAATGAAAAGGGAACCGCATACATGCTATGAACGATTTCTATATTATTGGTTCGTAATATTTTTCTGATTTTAAAAATAGTTTTCAGGAAGAGAAAAATATTTTTCAAAGGAAATGCATTGGGCAAAATTTCAAATATCTTAATTGATAAATTATCTTTGTATATATTTTTTTGTGGGCTGCCAGTATCTGTAATTAAAATAACTTCATTGGTTTTTGCCAATTCAGTAATCCACTTGTGCCCGTGATTGCATGATTTATCTGCAAAAAATGCAATTTTCATTTCTTATAATATTTGTTTAACCATAGCTCTAAGCAAATCAGTAGCCACAATTTGTCACTAAAATCAATCTTTGTTGAATTATGTGCAGTATATATTTTTTTAACAAAGTCCATATTTACAAATTCTTGAATAGAATTATTTTTGTTAAATAAAACATCTTCAACAAATTGTTTCAATTCGTTTTTCATCCAATATTTTATAGGCACCCCAAATCCTTTTTTTTCTCTTTTAAAAAAATTAGGGTCAATATATTTTGTTGCTAATTTCTTTAAAATATACTTAGGTTCTGCTCCATTTAGTTTTTGATTGTTTGGTATAGTATCTACAAATTCACAGAGGTCTTTGTCTAAAAATGGAGATCTTACTTCAAGTCCATTGGCCATTGAAGCTCTATCTACTTTAACTAAATAATCATTTATTAATCTAGTTTTAGTGTTATTTGCAAGAAAGAAATCGGTAATACTTTTAATGGAAGAATTTTCGAAAGAAATATTTTTGAAATATTCATACATGAAATCAGGAGTCTCATTCTCTCTTAATAGCTGTTCTTTTTCATGGCTTGAAAAACCAATTTGACGAAATAGTAATTCGTAGTATTTAGAGTTAAGGTAAGATTGATATACTCCAGATTTATTTTTCTTAATTCCTAGTTTGTTTAAAGCTCTTTGAGTATAAATATATCCATCTCTAATTAATTTATTATTGATGTTTTCTTTTAAGCTATCGGCTTCATATGCCCAATTATATTCATAGTATCCACCAAATATTTCATCGCCTCCATCTCCTGAAAGTGCGACTTTATAGTGTTTGCTCATCTCTTTACTTATGAGAAAAGTTGCTATACTACTAACATCCCCGAATGGCTCTCCATAGCTATCTATTATAGCGGTAAGGTCATTGCGAATATCTACCTTTAGATTAATTTCAGTGTGATTTGTATTATATCTTTTTGCTAGTAATGCGGCTTCTTTTGTTTCATTAAAATCATCATAATCAAAACCTACCGTAAAGGTATTTGTTTGATTATTTGAAAAGGAAGACAATAAAGAAACAATAAGCCCAGAATCAGCACCGCTACTAAGAAAACATGATATAGGTACATCTCCTACTAATCTTTTTTTTATTGCCTCCGTTAATTTGCCTTCTACTATTTCGATGTTTTCATCGATGCTATTTTTGTTTTTTTCTCCAATTTTTCTTGCCCAATATTTAGTTTCAGTTTGTTTTTTTGTGGTTAAATCGATATGTAGAATTGAAGAAGGATTTAGTTGATAAACTTCATTCCAAATAGTATAGGGTTGAGGAGAAGATAATTCTGAAAGGTAATAACTAAGTGCTTTTCGGTTAATTGTAAGATTTGTTTTCATACTCCAAATGCTTCTAATATCAGAGGAGAATAAGAGGTTATTTGAGTCGATTGAATAGTATAGAGGTTTTTTGCCAAAACGATCTCTAATTAGGTAAAGTTCATTGTTTTTTTTATCCAATAATGCAAAAGCAAACATTCCATCAATTTTTTTTATCAATTCCGCCATTCCCCAATGAATATAGCCATAAATAAGCACTTCAGTATCGCTATTGCTAGAAAATTTATAGTTTAAATTTTCTAATTCTTTTTTTAAAGTTTTGTAGTTGTATATTTCTCCATTAAACGTAATCCATATGTTTTTTGTAATGTCACTCATTGGCTGACTGGCTTTTTCTGTCAAATCAATGATAGACAGACGAGCATGGGCAAGTCCAATGTTTTTTTCTATAAACATTCCATCACCATCTGGGCCTCTTTGCTTTATAAAAGAAAGCATTTCGCCTAATTGTTTATTCTCAACATTTGAACTATCAAAATTAACTATACCGCAAATTCCACACATTATTTGTTCGCAAATTTTAACTTTAGTTCATTTGTTATATGCCTAATATCATTTATTGTAATGATATAATAATTAATTCTTGGTAAATTTAATCGGGTATAAGAAAAGAAAATTACAAACCCGAGAATTGCCCAGTAAGTTATAACTGTTGTAATTGAAGCGCCAATAATTCCATATTTAGGAATAAAGTATAAGTTGAGAAGTACATTTATAAATAGTCCAATTAAGGTTGCAATAAAGTTGTATTTTATTTCACCTGTTGAATAGACATACATTGCTGAAATTTTTGTTATACACGATGCAAAAATCCCTATTAATAAAATTTGAAAAGGCAAAACGGAATTCACAAATTCATTACCATACAGAAGTGGAATTAAAAAACTTGCTAAAAAAAATGCAGCAAGACCCCCAGTTGCAATTATAAAAATATTGGTTTTTGATAAAAGGGCAAAATTTTTCATTCCTTCTTTGTTATTTTGATTTGACAAATATGGAGCTAATGCAGTTGCGATAGGTGTTGACACAAGCCAAAGCATCTGCGCAATGTTTACCGAAAGTGAATAATATCCTAGTTCTTTTGCTCCTTTATAATGTTCTACTAACCATACATCCACTCTGTAATTAAAAAAATTCACGACTTGGTTTATGTGATTTATGCCTATATAATTTAAAATAGGAGCAATAGAATATTTAAAGCTGAAGTTTGAAAATTCAGGCTTGATATTTATTAATTTTTGATAAAAATAAGTTAGAACTAAAACATTTAACAAGGCTGTTACCATTGAAAAGGAAAGAACTTGCTCAAGAGAAATTGAAGCTCCTTTTAAATGCATCAAATATAAACTTCCATAGAAAATTAGATTGGCAGAAGAATTAAACAATGCAACTTGATTTATAATTCTAAAGTTTGATTTTCCAATAAAGATTGAACTTAAAATGGAATATATAAAGCCGAGAAAAAATGAAATTATTAGAAATGCAACAAAAAATATTTTTTTCAATTCTGTCGGGAAAACAAAAAGACCGTTTGAAAAATAAAAGGTGCTAATAACAAATAGAGAAACCAATAAAGTTCCAGAAACAAGAAAAAAAATTGTTGAAGAGAGTATTTTAGCTATTGTAATTTTATCAGATGAAATAAAATATACAATTGCTGAGTTTATGCTTAATCCAAAAAACAATGAAAAGAATTCTAGATTTGCCAAGAAAAGAGAATAGTATCCTCTGTTTAACGGCCCAAGCATACGAGTAATGAAAATGCCAGAGCAAATTCCAATAATTAATGTAGGAATTTGGGTCAAGAAAATGTAGAATATGTTTTTATTTAAACTCAATCTTTTTTATTATTCTTTTTTTGTAAATGTAAATATCTGTATTTTAATTTTCTTTTTGTAAATCTTTTTTTGTCTAATTACTAAATATATAAATATGGCCGATAATCTCTATTAACAAGTTTCGCAATTAATAATTATTTTTAATTGCAGCAGATGTTAAAGAATCTACAAATAACTTAATTTATTACCTTCAAGGCTTAACTTTCTCCAAAAACGCTTTTGAAATTTAGTAAAAAAGATTATTACCATGCAACTATTATTCGCTACTAACAACAAGAACAAGATAAAAGAAATAGCAACTCATATTTATACAAAAATTAATTTACTTGGGTTAGAAGATGTTGGTTGTAAGGATGAACTTCCAGAAACACAAAATACGCTTCAAGGAAATGCTTTGCAAAAAGCGAGATACGTGTATGATAAGTATAGCGTAAATTGTTTTTCGGATGATACGGGTTTAGAAGTAGAAGCTTTACATGGAAGACCAGGAGTATATTCTGCTCGATATGCGGGTGAGCAAAAAAGTGCTGATGATAATATGGATAAACTTTTGAAAGAAATGGAAGGAGTTGCTAATCGAAAAGCAAGATTTCGTACTGTAATGGCTTTAATATTGAATAATCAAGAATATTTATTTGAAGGTGCTGTAAATGGTGAAATAGCTTATGAAAAGCAAGGGAGCAAAGGGTTTGGCTACGACCCAATTTTTATTCCTAATGGAAGTAAAAAGACTTTTTCAGAAATGAATCTTGAAGAAAAAAATAAAATCTCCCACCGAGCTTTGGCAGTTGATAAACTTGTCAATTTCTTAAATGATATAGGTAAATAGCCCCGATAAACTTCATTAAATTTGCATACTTAATTTAGAACGGAAGTATGAAAATTAAAACAGGAATCATTTTTGGCGGACAATCAAAAGAGCGTGAAATTTCTTTTGCGGGTGGAAGAACTGTGTATGATAATTTGAATAAATCAATATTTGAACCAGTTCCTCTTTTCGTTGATAGCTTCGGTAATTTTATTTTACTTGATTGGCAATATGTATACAAAGGAAGTGTTCGTGATTTTTATCCCCCTGCCGAATTTATTCCTGAATCAAAAGGTGAGTTCCAGATTTATGCTGAAAATATAGGTTCATTAACGGTTAAAGAACAAGACGAGCTCATTAATAAGATTGGTAAAAAGATTTCTGCCACTGATTTAAAATCACTTTTTGATTTTGCATTTCTGTGTTTGCATGGTCCATTTGGTGAAGATGGAAGAATTCAAGGAATGTTTGAATATCTTGGAATTCCTTACAGTGGCTCAGGAATTTTACCATCATCTATAGGAATTAATAAAGCAGTTCAGAAAAAATTAATGGTAAATGCAGGTTTTAATAGCCCTGAATATTTAACCATTGAAAGAGAAGATTACATTCAAGGGAAATGCAAAAATATTTTTGAAAGTGCAGTTAAGAAAATTGGATTCCCAATGGTTATCAAACCTGCTAATCAAGGTTCTTCCATAGGAGTTACCATTTTGAGTGAGAATGATAATTTCAAATTTATGCAGGCTGTTGAGAAAGCATTGTTCACTCGTTGGCTTGATGCTTCTGAATGGAATAATTTTTCGGAAGAACAAAAAAATGATTACGTAAGGGTGCTTGCAGATATTCGTGAAGGAATTGGAATGCCAATTTGTATTAATTCTCAAATAATATATCATCCTGATAAATTAATAGCAGAATTAGATAAAATATTTATAATAGAAAAAGAAGGAGTAGTGCTTGAATCGCTTGATGGAGAAAGCACTGTACTGGTTGAAGGATTTATTGAAGGAAAAGAATTTTCGTGTGTAGTAGTGCAGGATGAAAGCGGAAATCCAATTGCATTGCCTCCAACAGAAATTAGAAAAGGAAAAGAATTATTTGATTATCGCTCGAAATATTTACCAGGGTTATCCAGAAAAATAACTCCGATTGATTTGCCAGTAGATAAGATTAATGCAATCAGAAGCGAATGTGAAAAATTATATGTTGCTCTGGGATTCAATGTTTATGCACGTATTGACGGATTTATAAATAATGATAATAAAATATTTTTGAATGACCCGAATACAACTTCGGGTATGATGCCATCTTCATTCTTTTTTCATCAGGCGGCCGAAATTGGTTTAAATCCATCACAATTTCTTACATACATTATAAGGACTTCTATTGCGCAACGAATAATTGATTTTAAATTTAATGGTGTTTGCGAAAAATTACTTTCGCAATTAGAAGAGCTGATTAAAAAAGAAAAATCAGAAGTTTCACAGCGGTTAAAAGTGGCTGTAATACTTGGAGGATATTCTTCTGAAAGGCATATATCTGTGGAGAGTGGTAGAAATATTTATGAAAAATTATCTTCATCAACTAAGTACGAACCTATTCCGATTTTTTTGACAGGAAGCAATGAAAAACATTTGTTGTATCAAATTCCGATTAATGTTTTATTGAAAGATAATGCTGATGATATAAAAGAAAAAGTAGATAATTATAAAGTGCATGAAGTAATTGGAGATATTATCAAGCGTTGTTCTTTTATTACTGAAAAATATTCGAATGCAGATAATTTGGCTAAGCCAAAACAGATTACTTATGAGGAATTAGCCAAGATGGTTGAGAGCGTATTTATTGCTTTGCATGGTCGTCCGGGTGAGGATGGAGCCGTGCAACAAAATATGGAAAGACTCGGAATTCCTTATAATGGCTCGGGAGTAGAGAGTTCACAAATTACGATTGATAAATACCGCACCAATGAAATTTTAAAACAAAATGGTTTTCTGGTTGCAGAACATTTATTGGTTTCGGATGAGGAATGGGAAACGGATAAATCAAAAGTTCTTCAAACGATAAAAGAAAAAATAAAATATCCATTTATTGCGAAACCGGTTGATGATGGATGTAGTTCGGCAGTTAAAAAAATAAAATCGGAACAAGAGTTTGATGCTTTTGCTACCCTGATGTTCCGCAGGCAGGAAGAGTTAGATGCTATTGCAGCTCAGCTTTTGCATATCAAACCAAAAGAAGAATTTCCGATGAAGCGTGTTATTTTGGTTGAAGAATTAATTTCGAAAAGAGATGCGAAACACTTTTTAGAAGTAACAGGTGGAATGCTTACAAAGATTGATAAAAATGGAAATGTTGCTTATGAAGTTTTTGAAGCATCCGAATCATTAGCCGAAGGAGATGTACTATCGTTAGAAGAAAAATTTTTAGCAGGGCAGGGGCAAAACATTACTCCTGCAAGGTATTCGGCAAACCCAACCGAAAGACAAATAATATCGGATAAAGTAAAACAAATACTTGGCGAAGCGGCAAAAGTTTTAAAAATTACTGGATATTGCCGTATTGATGCTTTTGTTAGAATATATGAAAGCCTCACCCCAACCCTCTCCAAAGGAGAGGGAGTGAAAGTAGAAGTTATTTTTATTGAAGCAAATTCTTTGCCTGGTATGACTCCTGCCACCTGCATCTTTCATCAGGCAGCGATTAACAATTACAAACCTTACGAGTTTATTGATAACATTTTGGATTTTGCTGTTGCAAGAAAAAAGTTGATGATTGCGTAGATAATTTTTCTCCTTAATATCTTAGCTTTTGCTGTTGCGAGTTTTTAACTTGTGACAAAGAAGTTTTCAAACTTCTTTTATTTATTTCCACAAGTCACAGACTTGCGGGAGCGGAGGAAATTAAGAAAGATATTCTGCTTTTACTGTTATTGAAAAGCTTTTATTAGGAAAACTTGGGAACTTGATTTGGCTCGTAGGAAGTTTACAATCTTCTATATAAATAGCACACATGGTATTTGATACATGAAAGAGATTTTTATGTTGCTCTCTGGGAACACCATCTAAAATTGCATTTAATACAGAGTGCCTTACATCTTCAGTATTAAAACCATAGTCGTGCCATACTATAATAGACTGTCTGTTCCTAAGCAGAGGTATTATTTTTTTTGTGTCGTTTAGTACTCCTTTGTATGAATGATCCCCATCTACAAATATGAGATCAAACTTTTTATTTAGACTACTGAAATCAAATGTTTGAGAGTTATGAAGAATGGTTTGAATGTTTTTTTTATTTTTAGAAAAGATGCCATGAACCTTTGTAAAGGCTTCTGAATAGCCAATTTCTTTCATTTCTTTTTCTGATAAAGTAATAGAGGTGCAATTATTAGACACTTCAGATACATTGGCAATGCTTTCACCTCTCCAACTTCCAATTTCTAAAAAAGAGCAGTCGTTGTATTTTTTTGCAATTTTTTTTAACAATATCATATCTGTAATTAAAGAAGTGCCATTCAAAAAGCTGTAGGTGCTTATATTCTCATTAAGTATAGGGAAAAGATCTAAAATATCAATAGTAGGCAATTGATCGATATCATATTTTTTAATTAATATTTTTTGATATCTTTGTTCTTGCTGTGCTTCAATACCACTATGGACAATATTTATAGGATTTTTAAGAAAAGTAAAAAGGGTTTTTAATAAAGTCATTTTTTTATATCTATTGCTTTTTTAATTTAAAAAACTAGCTATATATTGTATTGTTTTGTGAAACGAATTTACAAAACAATATAATGCAAGTCAGAATTATTATGTAGTTGCAAATTATTTACTTCTAACGAATATAGAAAATCTTATTTGCATTTAATTATTCAAATTATCTCCAAATAGGATTTTTCAACTCCTTTTTAAAATTTTCGTAGGTTTGTCTTTCTTATTAAGCCAATGAAGGAATTTGTAACATTTATTAAAAGCAAAACCTTTTTAAAGCATCTTGCCATAGCAGTTGTTTCAATTGTTTTGTTTTTTATTATACTCTTTAAGTTTATTGGTGTTTATGCCGATTTTAAGGAAACCATTGCCGTACCTGATTTTACCAATGTTAAAATTCAGGATATAGAAAATTTTGTAAAAGATAAAGATGTGCGTTTTCAAGTAATTGATTCGGTTTATGATATAAAAAGCCCAAGAGGAATTGTAATCAGGCAGGACCCTGAAGCAGAAAATCAGGTTAAACATAATAGAACCATCTATCTTTACGTTACATCTATACTTCCTCCAAGTATTGAAATGCCAAAATTGGTAGATAGGTCGTTGAGGCAAGCCGTTGCAATGATTGAAAGTTTTGGATTAAAAACAGGAAGAACAAAATACATCCCCGACCAATGCGCTAACTGTGTGCTGGAACAAATGTATAAAGGCAAAAAAATAGAAGCAGGAACAAAAATTGAAAAAGGTTCGGCAATAGATTTAATAATTGGAAAAGGATTGAGCGATGAAGAAGTGCCTGTTCCATATTTAATAGGATTAACAAGAAAAGAAGCATTGCAAAAATTAACTGAATCATCTTTGAATGAAGGTGCAATTACATTTGATTCAAAAGATTCATTGAATTCAAAAGTATATAGACAAATACCAGGGTTTTCAAAAGATGGAATGGTAAATATGGGAAGCAGTGTAGATTTATTTTTTACGCATGATAAAGGAATGATACCTGAAACTCCTGATACAACAAGAACTAAAGTAGATGAAGAAAATAGGTAAAATACTTTTGCTTATTATTTTTCCCTTTGCATTACATGCACAGGATTTTGTTGTGTCGAAACTAACATACAACCCTGTAGTTGCTGCTAAATACAAAGAGCTTAAATCCAGACATAATAAAAAGTCTGCTGTAATTGATACTATTGCCTTGCCATTTTTTGATGATTTTTCGAAGCCAACAGTTTATCCTGATTCTGCTTTGTGGATAGATAACTTTGCATTTATAAATAATAGTTACCCTCGCGCTCCTATTAGTGTTGGTGTTGCCATTATGGATGGAATTGATTCTACAGGTTATCCATATAATTTTATATCTACTGCTACAAATGAAAAAGCAGATTATCTTACTTCAAAACCAATCGATTTATCTTCCTATGTAGCTTCTGATTCTGTGTATTTAAGTTTTTATTATCAAGCCCAAGGTCTTGGAGATGTTCCTGAAACAAAAGATAGTTTAATTCTTGATTTCAGAACGCCTACAAAAGGTTGGACTAAAGTGTGGTTTTCGAATGGATACAACTTGGCTGCAAATGACAGCACTTTTAAATATAAGTTACTTACGGTTACCGATACATCTTATTTCAAAAAAGGTTTTCAGTTCCGCTTTAGAAATTATACAACTTTTTCTGGTAATCTTGACCATTGGACGGTTGATTATGTTTATTTGAATAATGCTCGTTCAGTTAATGATGTTATAGAAGATATTGCGTTCGTGTATGAGCCGCCATCCTTTTTGAAAAAATATACTTCTGTTCCTTACGACCATTACAATGCTTCTTTGATGAAAGATTCTGCTCATGTGTTTATGCGAAACAATGGAACCGCAAAACTTGCAACGTATAATTATCAAATTAAAGATGCCTCAGGAACTGTTTTAGCAACTTATCCATCAACTCCTGTTTTTGAAAATATATTTCCTTATTCAACAACTGGATATTGGGACCAACGAAAGTTTAATAATCCTCCAGTTGTAATGGCTTATCCTGCAATGACGGATAGTACTGAATTTGAAATCATTCATTCCATTAATACTTCTCCTGATTTTTGTGCCTATAACGATACAATTAAATACACACAAAAATTTTATGATTACTATGCTTATGATGATGGAACAGCAGAGAGTGTATCCGGCTTAAACCAAGCATTTGGAGAGTTAGCTGTGAAGTTTGATGTGCTTAAAACAGATACATTGCAGGCAGTTCAAATTTATTTTAATCCAGCTCAAGTTAATACATCAATCTACAAATTCTGGATTGCAGTATGGGACGATAATAGTGGAACTCCTAATAACTTGATTTTAAAAGATACGCTCTTTAGTCCTGTGTATGATGATGGTTATTATACCTTTCATACTTACATTTTGAAAAATAAAATCAAACTAAATGCTGGAACCTATTACATCGGTATGATTCAACAGTCTTCGCAAAGATTAAATATTGGATTTGATAAGAATACCCAATCAAGTATTTTTTATAATACTACTGGTTCTTGGCTTACCTCTACTGTATCTGGTTCACTTATGTTGCGTCCTGTATTTGGAGAAGCGATAACAGTAGTTTCTGTAGCTTCAACTAAAACCAATGATTTAAAATTTAATGTATTCCCAAATCCTGCAAATACAAATGTTTCTATTCAACTTGAAAATAATTTAACTGAAAATATACAAGTGCAAATAACCAACCTGCTTGGACAAATTGTTATTTCAGAAAGAAATACTCGTACTATTGCTTTGTCTGATTTAGAAGAAGGAATCTATTTTATTTCTATTCTTCAGTCAAATAAAATCATTGCTACTAAAAAGTTACTTATCTCCCGCTAACCATGTCCAATAAAGAAATTGAAGCTCCTGAAGACGAACAGGAGCTTTATGAACATCATCGTATTGTTGCTGAAAAAGGTCAGAGCTTAATTCGAATAGATAAGTTTTTGATGAGTCGTATTGAAAATGCTAGTCGTTCGAAAATACAAAATGCTGCAGAGGCAAATTGCATTTTGGTAAACGGGAAACCTGCAAAGTCAAATTATCGTGTTAAACCAGGCGATGTGATGACTGTTTTAATGGCACATCCTCCCAGAGAAGTTGAACTTATTGCTGAAGATATTCCGCTTAACATTGTTTATGAAGATGAAGATTTCGTAATAGTAAATAAAGTTCCAGGGATGGTTGTACATCCTGCCTATGGAAATTACTCAGGGACTTTAATTAATGCTCTTGTTTATCATTTTCAGAACTTACCAATTTCTAAAAAGAAAAAAGAAACGGTTGCGGAAAAGAAAAAAGGAAAAAAGATAGATGCACCTCAAACAACCGAACACAACCCTGAACTTAGACCTGGCCTGGTACATCGAATAGATAAAAACACTTCCGGTATTTTAGTTGTTGCAAAAACTGAAATTGCAATGACAAAACTTGCAAAATGTTTTTTTGATAGAACTATTGATAGAACTTACATTGCACTTGTTTGGGGAGATTTTACAGAAGACTCAGGAACCATAACAGGCAACATAGGTAGAAGTTTAAAAGATAGAAAAGTGATGGCGATTTTTCCTGATGGCGATTTTGGTAAACATGCAGTTACACACTATAAAGTATTAGAAAGATTTGGATACGTTACTTTAATTGAATGTAAATTAGAAACAGGCAGAACACATCAAATCAGAGTTCATCTCCAACATATTGGACATGCTTTGTTTAACGATGATACATACGGTGGAGATAGAATTTTGAAAGGAACAACTTTTACAAAATATAAACAGTATGTAGAAAACTGTTTTAAGATAATGCCCCGCCATGCTTTGCATGCAAAGTCTTTAGGATTTGTTCATCCTACTACTAATAAGTATGTATTCTTCGATTCTGAACTTCCTGAAGATATGGCTGCTGTATTAGAAAAATGGAGAGCATACTCATCTCATAAAAATCTTTTGGAGGGCTAACACTAATCTGTTGAAAACAGATTTTTTTATATTCTAAATCCTTTAATTGCTGCTTTAACTTTGTTTAAAATATTTTAAATGAGAATTCATTTTATTGCAATTGGTGGAAGTGCAATGCACAATATGGCTATAGCCATGCACAAAAAGGGATTTGAAGTAACAGGTTCAGACGATGAAGTATTCGAACCTTCAAAAACAAGATTGCAAAAACTTGGACTTCTTCCAAAAGAAATGGGCTGGTTTCCTGAAAAACTAACAAAAGATATTGATGCTATTATTCTTGGTATGCACGCTCGAAATGATAATCCGGAATTATTTAGAGCTAAAGAATTAGGATTAAAAATATACTCCTATCCTGAGTATATTTATGAGCAAACAAAAGATAAAATCCGAGTTGTAATTGGTGGAAGCCATGGAAAGACAACTATTACAGCTATGATATTGCATGTGTTGCATTATCATAAAATAGATTGCGATTATTTGGTTGGAGCTCAACTGACCGGCTTTGACACTATGGTAAAACTTAGCAAGGAAGCTAAAATAGCAATTATAGAAGGTGATGAATATCTTTCTTCGCCTATTGACCGAAGACCAAAATTTCATTTATATCATCCCAACATTGCTATCCTTAGTGGAATTGCCTGGGACCATATCAATGTGTTTCCAACTTTTGAAAACTATGTTGAACAGTTTAAAATCTTTGTTGATTTAATTGAACCTGATGGAAACCTTATTTACTGCGAGCTTGACAAGAATGTAAAAAAAGTATGTGAGGCAGCAAGAAGCGACATTAAGAAATTTCCTTATTCCATTCCGAAATATAAAATTGAGAATGGAAATACTTTTTTAATCCACTCCGAACTACAAACAACTCTCTCGGAACTAAATGTTTTTGGAGAACATAATTTGATGAACATTAATGGCTCAAGATTAGTTTGTAATCAACTTGGCATTAGCGATGAACAATTTTACGTAGCGATACAATCATTTAAAGGTGCTGCAAAAAGATTAGAATTGGTAACTAAAAATAATCATTTTGCTTTTTATAAAGATTTTGCTCACAGCCCTTCAAAACTAAAAGCAACAACAGCTGCCGTTAAAACTCAATTTCCAAAACGGAAGTTAATAGCATGTATGGAGCTTCATACATTTAGTAGTTTGAATGAAGATTTTTTAAAAGAATATAATGGTTCGATGGCAAATGCAGACAAAGCATTTGTTTATTTTAATCCGCATACGATTGAACACAAAAAGTTAAAACCAATTTCTGTGGAGCAGGTAAAATCAGCATTTGGAGGCAATGTTGAAATTTTCACCAACTCATCTCAACTAATTGATGAATTAAAAAATCAAAATTGGACAGATGCGAATCTTTTAATGATGAGCTCTGGAAATTTCGATGGTGTTGACTTTAATAAGTTGGGTGTAGAATTGAATTAAAGTTCTTCTAATTTGAAAGTTTCTTTTAGCCGAATTCCTTTTTCAGTTTCTTGAAGTGTGCAACATTCATTTACCGAGTCATGTTCAAAGAAAAGTATATAGTTGTTTTGCGCAGCAGTTTTTAAAAACTTTTCTTTTTCGTCTAAAGTGATAAGTGGACGAGTGTCATACCCCATTACATAAGGAAGGGGGATGTGCCCAACAGATGGAAGCAAGTCAGCCATGAACACAATAGTTCTGTCTTTATATTTAATCTGCGGAATCATCATGGCATCTGTGTGTCCTCGCGTGAGCATTATAGAAATATTGCCTCCTAATTGATTTGAATTAATAAATTCGTTTTCGCTTTTTGAATCCTGAAACTTAATTCCTGAATCCTGAATGAATTTCAATTGCCCACTTTCCTGAATAGGTAAAATATTTTCTTTCAGAAAACTCGCTCTTTCTCTTTTGTTTGGTTTTGTTGCCCATTCCCAGTGTTGTGCATTGCTCCAATAGGTTGCATTTGGAAATGCAGTTTCCATTTTTGTTCTGTCTTCATTGTGTTTTATACTTCCTCCGCAATGGTCAAAGTGAAGATGGGTGAGAAACATATCCGAAATATCATTTGGAGTGAACCCTTTTTCTTTTAATGACTTTTCCATCGAAGCATCGCCATGTAAGTAAAAATGACCAAAGAATTTTGCATCTTGTTTGTTGCCGATACCATTATCAATTAAAATTAAACGATTTCCATCTTCAATTAGTAGGCAGCGCATTGCCCATGTACACATATTTTGTTCATCGGCAGGGTTTGTTTTTTGCCATATTGATTTTGGTACAACTCCAAACATGGCACCACCATCTAATTTAAAGAAGCCTGTATTGATTACATGTAAATTCATTTATGTCTTTTTTTTACAAATGTATTGCAAAATGTTCTTTTAGTAGTTTATTCCAATTTTATATACTATCTTTGAAATACGGAATCTAATTATTAACTTTTTAAATAATTAAAAAATGAAAAAAAAATTACTCCTTTCAATTTCTATTGTTGTATTTCTTACCCTAAGTGGTAACCTAAATGCACAAGTTGTTTTCAATGTTCTTTCACCAGGAAGTGTTCAAGGTAGTTATGCCCCTATTTCTCCTACAGCAGGTTGGGGGGCTGACTTAACAGTTCCTGCGAATGCTATCACAGGGACTATTATATTAGTAGATGATGATTCTGGAGAAGACTCTCTAGGATGTAATACATTAGTTAATGCCTCTTCAATAGCTGGTAAAATTGCGATGGTTTATCGTGCAAATTGCGAGTTTGGAGTAAAAGCCCTTAACGCCCAAGATGCTGGAGCTATTGGAGTTATTATTGTTAATAATGGTCCTAACATGACAGACCCAAATGCTGTTGCAGGTATGTCTGCTGGTTCGGTAGGTGCTGGAGTTACTATCCCCGTTATCATGATTACTGCTAATACTGCTATAGCTTTGAGACCTTCAATTGATGCTGGAACTTGTACTGCTTTTATTGGAACAAAAATTGGATTATATCCTAATGACATAGGATTTTTTGGTTCGCAAGCAGTATCTGCTCGTTCTTTTGCTTTACCAAAATCAGTTGCAACTGACGATTCTATTTTTGCAGGAGGGTGGGTTTATAACTATGGTTATGGTGATCAACCAAATGTAACTCTTTCGGCTACTATTACAAAAAATGCGAGTGTGCTATTTAATCAAGCTTCTTCGCCTGTAGCAATGCTAACTTCTGGAGATTCAGCTTATTTTACTTTGCCTGCATTTGACCAAACAGCTATTGATACTGGGTATTATACCGTAACATATACTATAAATTCCGATAGTACTGATAATTTTTCTTCAGACAATCTTATAACAACATCTTTTTGGATAAATGATTCTTTGTATTCTAAAAGCAGAATAAATCCCGCAACTGGCGTTCCAATTATAACTGCAGCCTATCGACCTTCAAATGCAATTTTTTGGGAACACTGTATTGTGATTGATGAAAAGGATAAAAATAGTCAGCTTACTATAAACGCAATGACTTTTGCTACTTCGTCTAACATTACCAATTTGCCTGATATTACGGGGCAATATGTTTCTGTAGATATATACGAATGGACTGATGCCGATAATACTTTGTTTGATAATGTTACTCCAATTATTCAAGACCTCTATTTCTATTCAGCTAACTTACGGAATGAATTCGTAACCTATCAACTATCTTCTCCTATAGCATTACTTGACAACACAAGATACCTTGCATGCATCGGTTTTGATAATGTGGATATGTACTTAGGATATGATACAGGAATAGATTACGGAGCTACCATAAATGAAAATCAGGAATATTACTTTCCTTTACTTGTTGACGCTGTTTGGGATGGTGCCGCATTTGGAGGTGATGTAGTGCCTGCAATTGCAGTGCATATAGCTATGCCTGTAGGGATAGAAGAAAGAAAACTTTCGACTAAAATTACTCCATACCCAAACCCTGCACAATATTTAATTAATATTCCTTTGAATGAAATGCATAAAGGCTCTATTAACCTTAAAGTTTATGACCTTGTAGGAAAATTGGTAAAGGAAGAAGTTGTTTCAATGTCGAGCAAAAACTTTACAGTGAATACTTCTGAGTTATCAAATGGAACTTACATCTTCAACTTAACTTTCGAAGATAAATCTCAATCATCTTTTAAAGTTTCAATTAATAAGTAAGCGTTAATCACTAATTATATAGAAATCTCGTTAGCAGAAATGTTAACGAGATTTTTTTTAGAAGTAGAATTCTAAATTTTCCCTTTCAGATATTTTCCTGTGTAAGATTTTTTGCAGTTTACTAAATCCTCTGGCGTTCCTTCAAACAGAATATAACCACCTTCATTACCACCTTCGGGTCCAAGGTCAATAACCCAATCAGCGCATTTAATTACTTCAGGGTTGTGTTCAATAATTATAATCGAATGTCTTTGTTCTATTAAAGCATTAAATGCAAAGAGCAATTTTTTAATGTCGTGAAAATGCAAACCTGTTGTTGGTTCATCAAAAATAAATAGAGTAGGGGGTGCGGAGTTGCCAAGCCCAAGAAACGAAGCAAGTTTTATTCTTTGTGCTTCACCACCACTCAAGGTGCTTGATGATTGCCCTAAATGAACATAACCCAAACCAACATCTTGAAGTGGTTTTAGTTTTGCGTGAATTCTGTTTTCGGAATTTTGATTTTTCCCATCTCCATTAAATAAATCAAGTGCTTCATCAATGGTAAGGTTTAAAATATCTGAAATATTTTTCTCTTTATAGGCTACTTCTAAAACATCTTGCTTAAATCGTTTTCCATTACAGGCATCGCAAGGTAAATGTATATCAGCCATAAACTGCATTTCAATGGTTACTTCGCCTTCGCCTTCACAAATTTCGCATCTGCCTCCGTCCACATTAAAAGAAAAGTGCGATGGTTTAAATCCACGCATTTTAGAAAGTTGTTGTTCTGCATACAAAGCTCGAATCTCATCGAATGCCTTTACATAAGTTACAGGATTAGAGCGTGAAGATTTTCCAATTGGATTTTGGTCAATAAATTCAATGTTTGCTAATGTTGTTGAATGTTTAATGATTTTATCAAGCTTTCCTGTTTGTTCGGCATAGCCATTAAATATTTTTTTAATCGCAGGATAAAGTATTTTTTTTACAAGCGAAGATTTCCCCGAACCGCTTACCCCTGTGATTACAGTCATAGCATTCAGCGGAAGTTTAACATTGATACCTTTTAAATTATTTTCTCTTGCTCCTTTTATTTCGATACAATCGTTCCACTTTCTTCTTTTTTTTGGAATTGAAATTATTTCTTTTCCTGTTAAATATTTTGCTGTAATACTTTTTGTTTTCGAAAGGTCTTTTTCCATTTGAGCAATCGTTCCTTGAAAAACAATTTCTCCTCCAAGCGTTCCTGCCATTGGACCAATATCAATAACCTCATCTGCAGCACGCATAATTTCTTCATCGTGTTCTACAACAATTACGGTGTTGCCAATATCTCGTAAAGAAGTTAATACTTTTATTAATCGTTTGGTGTCTCTTGGGTGAAGCCCAATGCTTGGCTCATCGAGTATATAAAGCGAACCAACTAAGCTACTCCCGAGCGATGTTGCCAGATTTATTCTTTGTGATTCTCCTCCAGATAATGTATTGGATAAACGATTCATGGTTAAATATCCTAGTCCTACATCATCTAAAAACTGAAATCTGTTTTTGATTTCGAGTAAAATTCTTTTGGATACAATTGTATCATACTCGTTCAGAGAAATATTTTGAAAAAAAGATAATGCCTCTTTCACTGGCATCAAAACTATTTCGCTAATTGATTTTTCAGCAACCTTAACATAGTTTGCATCTTTTCTTAAACGTGTACCATTGCAATCAGGACAAATTGTTTTTCCCCTATAACGCGATAACATTACACGGTATTGTATTTTATAGCTTTGCTCTTCTATGTGTTTGAAAAAATCGTGAAGCCCTTTGAAATATTGATTTCCATTCCAGAATATCTTTTTTTGTTTTTCGGTTAATTCTCCATAAGGTTTGTGTACAGGAAAATCAAATCGATAAGCATTCAGTAAAAAGTAAGTTTTCCACTCGCTCATTTTTTCACCTTTCCAGCAAGCTATTGCATCTTCATATACAGAAAGGCTTTTATCAGGAATAACTAAATCTTCATCAATGCCTATTACACTACCAAAACCCTCACATTTTTTACAAGCACCAATTGGATTATTGAATGAAAAAAAATGAACATTAGGTTCTTCAAAGGTTATTCCATCCAATTCAAAACGATTACTGAATTGTTGAATTTTTTTTAACTTTTTACTTTTTACTTTTGACTTAATATTTTCTAATTCATCATTTATAATTTCAACAGAACATTCTCCATTGCCTTCAAAAAATGAAGTTTGTATTGAATCAGAAATGCGATTTTGATTATCCTCATTGTCATGCTTTACAGTTATTCTATCAATTACTAAAA
>CAYPEC010000013.1:0-16011 GCA_964409625.1 uncultured Bacteroidia bacterium
AAATATTATTTTTGACAAGTCATTATTTTTTTATTACTTGCAAGGGTTAAAATAGACAAACATCATATAATTATGTATATAAGAAACATGAATCTTTTAATGACTATTGTTGCATTTGCTACAATAACATTAGTAACTACAAGCTGCGGGGGTGGTGAAGAAAATAACGAAGAAACGGTTTTAGAGGCCGTTGACAGCAATAAATCTCAAATGTTGAATATTAATGGAGAAATTTTCAGTATCCCATCTCCTATTCAAACAGCAATGCTACTAAGAAAAGCAAGCGCTAATTACAACTTATCGATTCTAAACAACCCTGACAATGCATCTAAGTACTCTACTCGTTATCAAAAATCATTGAATCTAGGTGTTTACGGGGCAGATTTAGGTTACATAACACTTTATGACAAAACTCAAGATGCAATTACATACTTGCAATCAGTAAAAAAGCTTGCTGATGATATTGGTATTACAGGAGCTTTTGACAAGGAAACATTAGAGGCATTTCAAAGAAACATTGGCAACCAAGATTCGATGTTAACTTTGGTTGCCACTGCTTACCGAGCAAGTGATGGATATTTAAAAAACAATGAACGCAATGATGTAAGTGCATTAATTCTTACTGGCGGCTGGATAGAAACGCTTCATTTTGCTTGCGATGTTTATTCAACAACAAAAAATGAAGATGTTAAAAGAAGAATTGCTGAACAAAAAAATTCTTTAACTAGTTTGATTAAAATGCTTGGACAGTTCGGCTCAGATACAGACATTACAAATCTTGCAAATGGCCTTACCGACTTAGCCCTTATGTATGAAAACATAGAGTCTAAATATGTTTTTGAGAAACCTATAACTGACGAAGCAAGACAAGTTACAACTATCACCAGCAAAACTGAAATTAAGATTACAGACGAACAAGTAATCTCAATTACAAAAAAATTAGCTGAAATAAGAAAACAAATTATTGGTTAAAAAGATAAAAACTATGAAATTAAATCAAACAATTACCCTAATAGCAGCAGTACTTATTAGTATTACTTCTTATGCACAATCTGATACTGTTGCATCAAATTGCGCAAAACACTTGAGCGCTAAGTTTATTTCTGATGGACAAATGTATAGAGCAAACCTTTTGAACTCTGATGAAGTTGCAGAATTTCACAGCACATTTTATGGAGGAACTACTTACCGTATTGCAGCATGTACAGGGCTAAGCGATGGAAATTTAATTTTCAACGTATATGATACAGAAAGAAATCTTCTGTTTAGTAACAAAGATTATAAAAATGCTCCTTACTGGGATTTCAAAGTAACATCTTCAATTGAGTGTATTATTGAAGCGCGCCTTAATCCTGCCAACCAAGGCTCAGGAAGAGCCGTGATTTTAATTGGATTTAAGCAGTAGACTTAAGTATTAGCAAACATTTATGAGCGAACGAATATTAAAAGCCCTGATGCAACTATTCGCAATAGTTGCCAAGTATGATGGAATTTCGAATACAGGAAGAGAAATTGTTCTTTCGTTTCTTAAGCAGCAATTGAGTCAAGAGTTAGTTGAACAATACATAAAAATATTTGATGAATTTCTAGAAACTCACCATCAAGCGAGTAAGAAAAAAGATGGCTCTCAAAAAAGAACATCGCTCAACTCGGTTAAAATTTTAAAAATTTGCACCCAAATAAATGCTGAGCTTACCCAAAAACAAAAAGTAGTTGTACTCATTCGTTTACTTGAATTTATTCACTCTAGTAACGAAATTTCAGAACAAGAATTAGAATTTATTACCACAGTTGCTGAAACATTTAACATTAGCAAAGAGGAATTTGATAGTTGTCGCGCTTTTGTAGAATGCAAAAAAGGAGATATTGTTGATTCAAAAGATATTTTAATTGTTGATGGAAATCAAAAAAACACGTATCAGTTAGCAAAACATATTTACTCCGATTCTATTCCGAGTAAAATTATTGTTTTATCAGTTTCAAGTGTTAATATGTATGCCTTCAGGTATGATGGAAATACAGAACTTCAACTTAATGGACAAGTAATAAACAATGAGAAAATTTATATCCTTACCGAAGGTTCTTCCATCAGAAGTTCTAAAGTAAAACCAATATACTATAGCGATATTATTAGTGCATTTTTAAGCGATAAAGGAAAATCGAAAATTAGTTTCGTAGCCCGTAACCTTGAGTATAAATTTAAAGGAGGTAAAATTGGCTTACGCGATATAAACATTTCTGAAGAATCAGGAAAGTTGATTGGTATTATGGGTGGGAGTGGCGCGGGAAAATCCACTCTTTTAAATGTGCTAAACAGCAATGATATTCCTACAGGTGGAGAGGTTCTAATCAATGGAATTAACATTCACACCGAAAAAAATAAAATTGAAGGAGTTATTGGTCACGTTTCGCAAGATGATTTACTAATTGAGGAACTAACTGTATTTCAAAATTTGTTTTATAACGGAAAACTTTGTTTCGGAAATTTAGGTGATGAGGAAATTTCTAAAATGGTGCTTGAACTACTTACCAATCTTGGGCTATATGAAGCAAGAGATTTAAAAGTAGGAAGCCCACTTGAAAAAACCATCAGTGGTGGACAAAGAAAACGGTTAAACATTGCACTTGAACTTATTCGTGAACCATCAGTTCTATTTGTAGATGAGCCAACTTCTGGTTTATCATCAAGAGATTCTGAAAACATTATGGACCTTTTAAAAGAACTTGCTTTAAAAGGAAAACTAATATTTGTAGTTATTCACCAACCATCATCTGAGATTTTCAAAATGTTTGACAAGTTGATGATATTGGATGTTGGCGGCTACCCTATTTACTATGGCAATCCGGTAGATGCTATTATTTATTTTAAAACATTAGTTAGTCACGTTAACAACAACTCTAGCGAATGTATTGAGTGTGGAAATGTTAATCCTGAACAGATATTTAATATTATTGAATCAAAGGTTTTGGATGAGTATGGAAACATTACTCCTAACCGTAAAATTTCTCCGTCAGAATGGAATGAACATTACAAGAAAAATATTGAAGGAAAAACAAAACAAATTAACAATAGCAATGCTAGACCAGAAAGCACATTTAAAATTCCAAATAAATTAAAACAGTTTGCTGTATTTATTACTCGTGATGTTTTAGCCAAACTCACTAATAAGCAATATCTATTAATCAACCTTCTGGAATCCCCTGTTCTTGCGCTAATACTTGCTTATTTAATCAAATTCTACAATACAGACGAATCCAATACAATAGGATATAAATTCAGTGAGAATGGGAATATGACTGCATACATGTTTATGAGTGTTGTAGTAGCATTATTTGTTGGACTTACAGTTTCGGCAGAGGAAATTATTCGAGATAGAAAAATTTTAAAACGAGAATCATTCTTAAATCTTAGCAGAATAAGTTATTTGTTTTCGAAAGTTAGCATTATGTTTTTTCTATCTGCTATACAAACTTTAAGTTATGTTTTAATAGGCAACTGGGTACTTGATATTAGAGACATGACAATGGATTATTGGATGATTTTATTCAGCACTTCTTGCTTTGCAAATATGATGGGGCTTAATATTTCTGCAAGTTTTAATTCAGCTGTTACCATTTATATTTTAATTCCTTTTCTAATTATTCCTCAATTACTTTTAAGTGGCGTTATTGTTCCTTTTGAAAAGCTAAATCCAGATATCCCTTTTCAATCACAAACTACTGTTCCGATGACAGGTGAAGTGATGGCTTCTCGCTGGGCATTTGAAGCGCTTGCTGTCAATCAATTTAAAAACAATAAATACCAAAAGCAATTTTACAAATTAGATAAATACAGAAGTATTAGCGAATATAAAAAAGCATATTTAATTCCGAAGCTTAGTGGACACCTTGATAATGCAGAAAACAATTATAAAAATCCAGCTAAATTAAAAGAAGTAGAAAACGAACTTAATATTCTTTACAATGAAATTAACAAGGAAATAAAATGGGGAATTAAAAACATTAAATGTCCTAGCTTAAATAAAATAAACATCAAATTTTTTAATTCTGATATTGCTAGTGAAACTAGAGACTACTTCAAAAAGATAAATAGCGCTTACATCAAAATTTCTAATGATGCGATGAACAAAAAAGATGAAATAATTAAAATGAGAAGTTCAACACCAGAGGAAAAAGAAAAATTTATTAAAGAGCAAATGCAATATGAAAACGTTAGTATAGCTGATTTAGTAACCAACAGAAATGATTTCACTAAGATTATCCTAAAGGATGGAAATTACATTCAACGCATGGATCCAATCTTCCTTGACCCAATCTATTCTGATATTGGCAGAGCACATTTTTATGCTCCACGCAAAAAAATATTTGGAACTTATTACGATACTTATTGGGTTAATATATGGGTAATATGGTCAATGGCAATAGTTGCAGCATTTGCACTTTACTTTGATTTATTGAAAAAATCAATCGATTTTTTAGAACGCATAGGTTCTCTTTTTGGAAGAAAAAAATCGAGCTAATTTTTCCCTAATATTTTATTATGGATTTCTAAAACTTGGGGAATAAGTAGATTTTCTTCATCATTCATAATTACAAAATCCGAAAGTTTTATTTTTTCTTGTTCACTCATTTGATTCTCCATACGTTTTAAAACCTCAGCTTCAGATATTTTATCGCGCAACATCACTCGCTTTATTCTTAGCTTTTCTGGAGCTGTTACAGTAATAATAAAATCAAGCCCTTTATTTGTTCCACTCTCAAAAAGAATTGCGGCTTCTTTCATTAGATAAGGTGAACTGTGAGCTTTATTCGCCCAATCATCAAAGTGTTTTTTCACTGCAGGATGAATAATGGTATTTAACTTTTGAAGGGCAAATTTATCTTGAAAAACAAAAGCTGCAAGTTTTTTTCTATCCACTACTCCACTTTGTAAAATTTGATTTCCAAAAATTTCAATAATTTGTTCTTTAATTTCAGGATTGTCCAACATTTTTTTTGCTTCGCTATCCGCAGAATAAATTTCAACACCTAATGTTTGAAACATGCCGCAAACAATAGATTTCCCAGAACCGATACCTCCTGTTATTCCTACTTTAATCATTTTTTCTAATTATATATTCTAATTTTTCAGGAAGAACTCTTGTAATCTTTACACTCTTAGGAAATTTTACTAAATCTACTTTCACTTTATTGGAGTTAGCATTTTTTATCTTTAGATAATCAACTTCTACTTTAAATGAATCAGGTGAAACATTTTCATATCCTTTTAGTGACACGAGAAAAGTAATTTTAACTTTATCTGGAAAAGTTTTTAGTGTTATTCCATCTGGAGAATTTACAACATTTACAGGTATTTGAATTTCGCCTTCTGTAAATTTCGAAACAGGTATTTCCACGCTTACAATGGTATCAGAAAGTTCTACGGCTTCTTGCAAATCTGAAGGAAGAACAAGTCTTAATTTTTTTATTACCGAGTTATTCATTCGTTTTATTTGAAGTACTTCTGTTTTAATAAAGTTAATTCCATTTAAAACCGCAGCCGAAGAATACAAATCAACAAAAGCAGGTATTATTTTAATACTATCACTAAGTTTGTATTGACTATCAAAATCTATTGCCAGATTAGCTTTAACAGGAACTCGCTTAGAATCCTTTTTGTTAAAATTAAACGATATTAAATCTGGATAGATTTTCAAAATAGAATATGCTAATCCCATCTGCTGGCGAATAGAATATTGATTCATCACTGTTGAATATCTATAATAATTGGGCTTATCAGTTGGTTTAGATAGTGAAAAGTCTATTTCAACAGGTTTGCTTTTTCCAAAGTATAAAGAAAGTAAATCATACCCTTGAGATTTAAAATCAACAATTAATTCTTCGGGCAATTTATTAGAAACAATTTTTGTATGGGGAATATTAGTGTAACAAATTGCTATGTTTTGTTGTACCACATATTCTTTCGTAAGTGCCGACATCAGCCAAAAGAGAACTGAAAGCAAAACACAAAATACAAATACAACTATTTTTCTATTCGGAAACATATTAAAACAAAAAAGGGAATAAATTTCTCGAATTTACTCCCAATTTTCAATTCATTTTATTCGTTTATTTTTTTTCTGCTAATGGAACTGTAGCCTCCATTGAAACAGCTGTTTTTTGAATTTTCAGCCTTATTCCATTTTCAACTTCTATCATAAATGTTGTATCATTTACTTCCGCTATCTTTCCATGTATTCCTCCAATGGTTACAATCTTATCGCCTTTCTTAATCTCTTCCATAAATTTCTTTGAATCTTTCTGCTTTTTCATTTGCGGACGAATCATGAAAAAATAAAATACTACTACTATCAACAAAAGGGGAATCATTGATGCAAATCCGCCTTGTCCTTCTTGGCTACCCATCATTAAAATTACATTTGAAATCATAAACTTGTTTTTGGTTTTATATACATTAATTGAACTCTATTTACTTTCGGGCACTACAATTTCAGTTGAAATTGTAATTACTTTACTATTTGGAACTGTATTGGATACTATATTCACCGTTTTTTGAACTTTACCTGCTTTCCCTTCACTATTAAACACAACATCAATAACTGCTTCTGCACCAGCTGCAATTGGTGTTTTAGGGTAGTTTGGAACGGTGCATCCGCAGCTACCATAAGCAGAACTAATTACCAAATCAGAACCCCCTGTATTTTTAAATTTAAAAGAATAAGAAACTTTTTCGCCCTGAGTAATTTTGCCAAAATCATGTGATTCTTTTTCGAAAGTTATAACTGGCAAGGAGCTATTATCCGAATTTCCAGATGCAGTTGCTGGATTATTTACAATATCAGAAGTGATTGCTGGCTTTGTTTCAGTTGAATCTTTGCTATTCTGACTACTACCATTTTCTTGCTTACAGGAACTAAATAAAACCGCAAAAACAAAAGTTGTTACTATTATTTTTTTCATTGTATAAAATTTTGCTGCAAATTTATGAATTAATTCAATCTGTGAACAAACGAAAAAGTATCATATTATTCGCAATTCTTTTCCTTTATGCCTTCATACAAGCATTTATGCTTATGTACCATGAACTTTGGCGAGATGAAATGCAGGCTTGGTTGCTAGCAGTTAAGAGCAATAGCTTTATGGATATTCACAATACTATTCGCTATGAAGGACATCCCCCTCTTTGGTTTTATATTTTAAAATTCGTTTCTCTTTTCACATCTAATCCTAACTCTATTAAAATCGTCCATTGGTTTATTGCAACTTTAATTGCATTTATTATTCTGTTTAGAACAAACTTCAACCTATTCTTGAAACTAGTCATCTTATTTGGATATTATTTTTCATTCGAATACTCTATTATTTCTAGAAATTATTCAATTGGTATTTTATTCTTATTACTTGCAATTACCACTTTTAAAACCAAGCCAACCTCCCTTTCATCCAAAGTAGTAATTAGCTTATTCTGCGTATTAGCTATGCTAAGCAATATGTTTAGTTTAATCATAGCGATAAGTTTTTTATTGATATTTTGCTCAGATATTTTTCTTCCAAAATCTTTTTCAATCAAAAAATATTTAATCGGATTTGCAGGAACGATAGTATTAGGATTTACTCTTGTTCTTATTACTTCCCCTCCAAAAGATTCAGAAAATAAAACCGTAGGGAAACTACTATCTGTAGTTTCCAACCCCGAATTACTTATTGAAAAAAAGCCAATAATAGCAGATTACCTTTACAATCTTGGCAATAACTATTTATTAGCTTTTATAAATATTCCAAACACAAGTGTAAACTTCTGGAATACTTACTTGCTCACCATTTCATACTTTACACTTTTCATCTCCATTTTTCTATTCATACTTCTTTGCGCATTTTTCTTCAAAGACAAAAAAACATTTCTGTTTTTTATTATTACTAATGCTATGACAGCAGCTTTTATGATAACCAATATTTCTTCGTATACTAGACATATAGGGCATTTCTATGTTATTTTATTAATTTCATTACTTCTTATTGATTTTGAGAAATTGAGCACTCTGAAGAAAAATCTTATCACTCTATTATTTACAATCTCGCTACCATCAACTTTTGTTGCTTTTTATTATGCCTACACTCAACCATTTTCTGCTGCAGAACTAACAAGTACTTATATAAAAGAAAATAAACTTGACACACTGGAAATAGTTGCTGGAAGAGACTTTGCCACCTCAACAATTTCAGGATTTTTAAATAAAGACTTTTACTACCCTGATTCTAAATTAAAAGGCAGCTATATTCTTTGGACTGAGAAAAGGCAAAACCTTCCGATGGATTCAATTATTCAATATGCAATAAATCAAAAGAAAGAAATGCTTTTAATCTTAAACCAAAAACCAACTTCTATACCTGAAGAATTTCAAGCATTGACTAGCTTTGAAAAAAGTATTGTATTTGATGAGATTTACTATTTGTATTTAGTAAATTCAAAAAAGTAGAAACTAGTTTACTTTCCCAATCAACTCCTTTAACTTATTGTGAACATTAGCATTTACAGGCACGAGCGGCAGTCTTAAATTATTTTCACAGATATTCATAATCTCAAGTGCTGCTTTTATTCCACCCGGATTACCATCTGCAAAAAGTTGGTCGGTGATGTCAATTAATTTAAAGTGTAGTTCCCTCGCTTCTTCCATTTTATTTTGCATTGCCTTACGAACCATTTCCGAAAAAATAAATGGAAAGGCATTTGCAACTACCGAAATCACGCCTTCTCCACCACAAGCTATTGTAGGCAAGGTAAGATTATCATCTCCTGAAATAACAAGAAAATCCTTCGGTTTATATTTTGCAATTTTCATTATTTGTTCCAAGTTGCCCGATGCCTCTTTAATTCCAATGATATTTATAATGTCTGCAAGTTTCAAAGTGGTTTCGGCTGTAATATTTGAATTTGTCCTTCCTGGAACATTATAAAGTATAATTGGCAATTTACTTTCATTTGCAATTGCTTTGTAATGCTCATATATTCCAGCTTGTGTAGGTTTATTATAATATGGAGAAACGGATAGTATCGCATCAATTCCAGTAAAATCAGTAGTTTTAATTGTCTCTACAACTTCTCTCGTGTTATTTCCACCTATTCCGATTACAACAGGCACTCGTTTATTCACTTTTTCAACAACATACTCTACAAGTTTCTTTTTTTCTTCTTTTGATAATGTGGCTGATTCGCCTGTAGTTCCTAGCACAACAAGATATTCAACCTTGCCATTAATAAGATGCTCAACAAGCTTTTCAAGTGACTTATAATCAACTTCGCCTTGGGAATCAAAAGGAGTAACAATTGCTACCCCAGTTCCTTTAAATTTCATAGTGTGAGACATATCCGTTATTTTTGGTAAAAATACTGATAGAAATAACATCTGCTTATGAAACTTCACTTTTTCTTTTTTCTCGCCCTTATCAATCTTCAACTATTCCCGCAAAACATTACTCCCACTTATAAGGAAAGTATTGCTGAATATAAAAAGCTACAAGCAAAAAGTAAATTTTGCAAACTCTTAACGTATGGGAAAACGGATGTTGGATTGCCACTTAATCTATTTGTAATTTCTAAGGATTTGGACTTTAAACCATCCTCTGTAAAAAACAAAAAAAAACGAATTATCCTTATTAACAATGGCATCCATCCTGGTGAACCAGAAGGAATAAATGCTTGTATTCAACTTTCAAAAGAATGGATAAATAATCCAAAATTAATTCCTGATAATGTGGTAATCTGTATTATTCCAATATACAATATTGATGGTTCTTTAAATCGTTCATGCTGTAGTAGAGCAAATCAAGATGGACCGCAAGAATATGGCTTTAGAGGAAATTCTAAAAATTTAGATTTGAATAGAGATTTTATAAAATGTGATTCAAAAAATGCAAAAACATTTACAGAAATTTTTCAGGAATGGATGCCTGATGTTTTTGTTGATACTCACACTTCTGATGGTGCAGACTACCAATATACAATGACTTTAATAACATCGCAATACGATAAAATGAATTCTACATTAGCTGAATTTACAAAGAAAGAAATGGTCCCATATTTATTTCAATCGATGAAAAATTCAGGAAATGAAATGACTCCTTATGTAAATACAATTTCAGAAATTCCTGATAGTGGAATTACAGCTTTTCTTGAAACTCCAAGATTTTCTACAGGATATACCACACTTTTTAATACCATAAGCTTTGTAACGGAAACACATATGCTTAAACCATTTGACAAAAGAGTAGATGCAACCATTACATTTTTAAAACACATTGTTGATTTCACAAAAAATAATTCACAAAAAATTGCAGAGGTTAGACACAAAGCAATTGAACAAACTATTACACAAAAAACATTTTCAGTAAACTGGGAGCTTGACACAACAAAATTCGAATTAATCAATTTTAATGGATATGAAGCGACTTACAAACCAAGCGAAGTAAGCGGTTTGCCAAGATTATACTACAACAGAGAGAAACCTTACACTAAACAAATCAAATTCTACGAAAATTACAAAAGCACTTCAACAGCAGAAATGCCTAGTTTTTATATAATTCCTCAAGCTTGGTCGGAAGTAATTGACCGACTAAAATTAAATAGAGTAAAAATGAAAACACTACAGAAAGATACTGCGCTCACAGTTGAATCCTATTATATTACAGACTATAAATCTCCAAAGCAACCATACGAATCGCACTATGTTCATTCGGGGGTAAAAGTGATTTCTGAAACTCAGCAACTAAACTATTACAAAGGAGATATTGTAATTGAAACAAATCAAGGAGCTAATCATTACATTGCTCATACGCTTGATCCAAAAAGCGTTGATAGCTTTTTCGCTTGGAATTTTTTCGATGGAATATTGCAGCAAAAAGAATGGTTTTCTGATTATGTTTTTGAAGACATTGCCGCAAACATTCTCAAACAAAATCCTGAATTAAAAAAACAACTGGATATAAAAAAACAATCCGATACGAAATTTGCAAACGATTCTTTTGCTCAATTATATTTCATCTACAAAAACTCTCCTTACTATGAAAAAAGCCATAACCGCTATCCAATAGGGATGATAAAGGAGAATGTTAAATTACCCATTAAATAATGCTTCCTTTTATTTAAAACATTTTATCTATATTCGCACAAACCTAAAACAAATTTTATGAGCCAAACACAACAAGCACATCCTAAAGGATTATGGGTATTATTCGGAACAGAAATGTGGGAGAGATTCAACTTCTACGGAATGCGCGCCATACTTACGTTGTTTATGGTAAACTCCTTAATGATGAAAGAAGCTGATGCCTCTTTAATTTATGGGGGGTTTCTTGGACTTTGTTATTTAACCCCAATGCTTGGCGGATTTGTTGCAGATAGATTTTTTGGAAATAGAAATTGTATTATGCTTGGTGGATTGATGATGGCAGTTGGGCAATTACTTCTATTTGCAAGTGCGTCAGTATTTGGTAGCAATATGGATTTAGCAAAAACGTTTTTGTGGACTGCTTTAACCATCATTATTTTCGGTAATGGTTTTTTCAAACCCAACATTTCAAGTATGGTTGGAAGTCTTTATCCAAAGCAAGAAAAAAGCAAATTGGATACTGCGTTTACCATTTTTTATATGGGAATCAACTTAGGAGCTTTTTTAGGTCAATTGATTTGTCCGATGATTGGAGATGTCAAAGATTCTGGAGGCATAAGAGATATACACGCATTCAAATGGGGATTTCTTGCGGCTTCAATTGCAATGGTTTTAGGAACTTTAGTTTTCTACTTTTTGAAAAACAAATATGTTGTAACTCCTGAAGGAAAACCATTGGGAGGTTTGCCAAAACATAACGATGCATCACACTACGAAGAAGGTGAAGCACAAAAAGCAGTTTTTTCTGTTCAATCATTAATAATTGCAGCTGTAGCTTTCGTTGTACTATTCTTTACTTTTAGATACTTGCTAGCAGGCTCAAATCCAGTTAAAACAATAATATACCCCATAATCTATTCGCTGGGATTAACATTAGCAGGATTAATCATTTCAGATAAATCTTTAACGAAAATTGAGTTACAAAGAATTTTGGTGATTTATATTGTTGGCTTCTTTATTATTTTCTTTTGGGCAGCATTTGAACAAGCGGGTTCTTCATTAACTTTTATAGCAGATAATCAAACCGACAGACATATATTTGGTTGGGACATGCCTCCAAGTATGGTACAAATTTTTAATGGCGCATTTGTGTTTGCATTTGCATTTCCGTTTAGTATGATGTGGGATAAACTGAGGTCTAAAGAAAAAGAACCACTATCTACAGTGAAACAAGCTATTGGTTTGGGATTAATTGCTTTGAGTTATTTTATCATTGCGTACAATGTAAAAGATTTAGGTAACAGTGGACTACTAGGAATTAAATGGTTAATATTATTATACTTAATTCAAACTTTTGCTGAATTATGTTTAAGTCCTATTGGATTATCTCTCGTTGGTAAATTATCTCCAAAACGCTTTGCATCTTTATTATTTGGAGTATTCTTTTTATCAAATGCTGCGGGTTATGCATTGGCAGGCTCTTTAGGAGCTTTGATTCCAGCTACAGGCGATAAGTTTAACAAAGCAAAAGAATTAGGAATTGACTTACAAGGCGTTTTAGACAAAACTATAACTGCAACACCAGAACAACTGCAATTATTAGACACAAATCAAATAAGTGCAACAAATCCAGTATTTGCAGGTTTTGAAATTCATAATCTTTATGAGTTTTTTATGGTATTTGTTGTTTTAACAGGTATTGCAGCAATTATTTTATTTTTACTTACACCACTTTTAAGAAAAATGATGCACGGAGTAAAATAATGCGTTAAAAAATATTTTCTATCTTTCAAGCCCCGAACAATTCGGGGCTTTTTTAATTTTATAAAATTACTATGTGGAAATCTCATCCTAAAGCACTCCCCTATTTGTTTTTATCTGAAATGTGGGAAAGATTTGGCTATTATTTAATGATTGGAATTTTTACTCTTTATCTGAAAGATGTAAAAGATGGTTTTGCCATGACCGAAAAAGAAGCATCCGATTTATATGGAACTTTTATCGCGCTTGTTTTTTTAACTCCTTTTATCGGAGGATTAATTGCTGATAGATATTTAGGTTATCGCAAGTCAATTGTGATTGGAGGCATTATGATGGGAGCTGGATATTTCATGATTGGAATACATAACCTAACGATGCTTTATGTAGCAATGACTTTAGTAATTATCGGCAATGGATTTTTCAAACCTAACATCTCAACCCTCTTAGGAAATTTTTATTCAAAAGACGAATACAAAGAAAAAAAAGATGAGGGCTACAATATTTTTTATATGGGAATTAATGTTGGTGCTTTCATTTGTAATTTCTTTGGAGCTGCATTGCAAATCCTGCTCGGATGGAAGTTTGCATTTATGGCTGCTGGAGTAGGAATGTTTGTTGGAGTAATTGTTTTTTTAATGGGGACAAAACACTATGCTGGCTACGACCATAAAAAAGGAACACAAGATGGAGATATGCCATTTTGGAAAATTGTAATGTTCATTTTAGTTCCATCTGCAATATTTGGAGTTATTGGCTGGCTATTGAAAGGAGTAACATCAAGTACAAATCCTGATAGTTATATTTTTGGTTCAGACAGTACTGATGCATTTATTTTCGCGTGTATTCCTGTAGTATTTTTTTATGGAAATCTATACATCAGAGCCAAAGTTGAAGACAAAAGACCAATTGGAGCTTTACTCGCAATCTTTGCTGTAGTAATTTTATTTTGGGCTGTATTCAAATTGAATGGCTCTGCTTTAAATACTTGGGCAGATAGATACACAGACAGAGAAATGACAGGAACATCACAATCTGTTTTTAGTTCTTTAAAATTATCAAAAGAGATTACATTCAAAAAAGATTCGGTAGAACTTTATGATGCTCAATTTCGTTTGCAAAAAGAAAATGGAATTGTAAAAAAAGAATTTAACTACCCATTATATTTTAGAAATGTTGCTGAAAATAAAAAGCCAGTTGAAGACTCCAAAGTATCCGTATGGGCAACGAACCTAAGCCAATCGATAAATCCGGGATGGGTAATTATTTTAACACCTTTAGTTGTTGCATTTTTCACTTTTTTAAGAACAAAAAAAAGAGAACCTAGCACACCTACAAAAATTGCATTTGGATTATTGATTTCAGCTTTGTCTGTATTAGTAATGGTGGCAGCAGTACACATAGGAAATAACGGACTTGAAAAAGTAAGTGCCTGGTGGCTTGTAGCAAACTATGGAGTAATTACAATAGGCGAATTATTTTTGAGTCCAATGGGCTTATCAGTTGTCTCGAAATTAAGTCCAACCAATATTACTTCATTGATGATGGGGGGATGGTTTTTGGCAACTTCAATAGGCAATAAATTAAGTGGAGTGCTTGCAAGTATGTGGGATACTTATGAAAATAAAGCAAATTTCTTTTGGATAAATTTTGCTCTATTAATGTTTGCAACGCTACTGATGTTAGCTCTACTAAAGCCATTAAATAAAGTAATGAAAGAAAAAGGAATAAACTAAATTGATATGAAAACAAACCAAACACTCGAAGAAATACAATCCTTTAAAGGAAAATATCCAAAACAATTGTGGTATTTATTTTTCAGCGAAATGTGGGAACGCTTTAGTTTCTATGGTATGCGCGGAATGTTGGTTGTATTTATGGTGCAACAATTAAAAATGAATGAAACAGTTGCCAACCTTCAATACGGAGCAACCCAAGCATTTGTTTACGCCTTTACTTTTATCGGAGGAATTTTTGCAGACAAAATTTTTGGTTATCGCAAAGCGTTGTTCTGGGGTGGAATACTAATGATTGTAGGAAGTATAACCTTATCCATTGACCCAAAGAATTTTTTCTTTTTAGGAATTAGCTTCATCATTATCGGAACTGCATTTTTCAAACCAAATATTTCCACCATTGTGGGAAAACTATACAAAGATGATGACAGCAGGAGAGATGCTGGATTTTCTTTATTTTATGCAGGAGTTAATTTAGGAGCTTTAATCGGAGGTTATATTTGTATTGCAGTAGCAAACGGAAATTTATTCGAATCATTTGTTCCAGAACATTTACGATGGAATTTAGCATTTGGTTTTGCTGCAATAGTAATGTTTGTGAGTTTAATCACATTCACTCAAACGCAAAAAAGTTTAGGTCCAATTGGACTTTCTCCTTTGGATAACATGATGCCATCTAAACGAAAGATTTATGAATCTCTAACTTATATTGGCTCTTTGGCTATCATTCCTATAATAATGATAATGGTTTCAAAAACAGAGTACACAGATATTTTCATGTACATCATTGGTCCTGTTGCCTTAATATATTTATTCTATGAAATGCGAAATTTTTCGGCATCAGAAAACAAAAAATTAATTGCTGCATTGGTATTCATGATATTCTCAATCGTTTTTTGGGCTTTCTTTGAGCAAAGCGGTGGTTCTTTAAGTTTGTTTGCAGCAAATAATCTTAATGATACTGTTCTTGGAGTAAAGCTCGACCCTAACGGAGTAAACAACTCAGCTAATTCTTTATTTGTAATTGCATTTGCTGCTCTTTTGGGAATGCTTTGGATTTGGATGAGCAAAAGAAAAATAGAACCCAATACACTTGTAAAATTCGGATTAGCATTTTTGTTTTTAGCAGGAGGATTTTATGTTTTTTATTACACTAAGTTTTTCGCAGACGAAAGCGGACACACATCTCTTGACTTATTTACTTTCGGATGGTTCATTATCACTTTTGGAGAATTGTGTTTATCGCCAATTGGAATGTCGGTAATGACAAAATTATCTCCTGCTAAAACTCAAGCAGTAGTAATGGGAATGTGGTTTTTGGCAAGTGCTTACGGACAATATTTTGCAGGATTACTTGGAGCTAATATTTCGGAAGCATCCGAAAACTCAAGCAACTTTGACAAACTAGCTGT
>CAYPEC010000013.1:16111-18077 GCA_964409625.1 uncultured Bacteroidia bacterium
ACAGTAGTTCATCGTAAAGAATGGATTACAAGATTTGGACACACCGTTATTTGTGGTTTAGCAATTAATAACTGGAAATTTTTAAAACCGATTTATCCAAATCAAAAAATAATTTGCTCTGTAACTGTCCTCTCTGTTGTTCCAAACCAAGAAAAGCAATCAGCTACAATCAAATGGTTATACGAATTTTTAAACGAACAAAACGAAATGGTTCAAATTTTGGAAGCAACTGTTTTGCATAAAATTTCTTAACTTTACTTCTAGAATGAAAAAATACCTAATTCCGTTTATCGTATTAATATTCTTTAGCAGCTTCAAACTTCAAAATGCCAAGCCCGTTGAAGAAGGTATTCATTGGTACTCATTTACCGAAGCTATTGAAATGAGCAAAAAAAATCCCAAAAAAATATTTATTGATGTGTATACCGATTGGTGCGGCTGGTGTAAGGTTATGGACAAAAGTACTTTTACCAATCCTGTGATAACAAAGCTTATTAACAAATATTATTATGCAGTTAAATTAAATGCTGAGATGAAAGATTCTGTAGTTTTCAATAACTATACTTTTAAAAATCCAAATCCTGAAACCCAACGTTCAACACATGAATTAGCATATTCATTATTGGGAGGAAAACTCTCCTACCCCACAACAGTATACTTAGATGAATCTTTCTCGATGCTTCAGCAACTTCCGGGCTATTTAAAGCCAGAGCAACTTGAACCTATATTAATTTATCTGGGAGAAAACAAAAGCAAAACAATCCCTTGGGAAGAATTTAGCAAAACTTTTAAAGGAGAAGTTGTTCCTAACTAATTTTTTTCTTTTCCTGTACTTCTCAATTAATTTTAATTTTGCTAATTATTTTATAAAATAAAACATGATAACGGGAATCCTTTTTACAATATTTTTAGTTTTATTAAACGGTTTTTTTGTTGCTGCCGAATTTGCAATTGTAAAAGTTCGAGCTTCGCAAATAGACCTAAAGGTTAACAAGGGAAGTAAAAGAGCCAAGATGGCAAAACACATTCTCGAAAATTTAGATGCTTACCTTTCTGCATCACAAGTAGGAATTACACTTGCAAGCCTTGGGTTGGGCTGGGTTGGAGAAAGTATTGTAGCCGACATTGTATTAAAATCATTTCATTTTTTCAATTTTAATATAGCAACTACAACTGCTCATAGCATTGCAATACCCATTGCATTTACACTTATAACTGTAACCCATATTGTTTTCGGGGAACAAGCTCCAAAAACAATTGCAATAAAGTACCCATTAGAAATGTCAATGTTTGTATCAATGCCATTAAGAGCATTTTATGTAGTATTCAGACCTTTTATTTGGTTTATCAATTCGTTTTCAAAACTAATTTTGCGAATGATGGGAGTTAGTTCAAGTAACGACCAAGAAGTACACAGCGAAGAAGAGCTAAAGCTTATTTTAACTGAAAGTGAAGAAGGCGGAGCCATTAAGCCATCAGAGAATGAACTAATTCAGAATGTTTTTGATTTTGATGATAGAATTGTGAAGCAAATCTTAGTTCCGAGAACTAAAATGATTGCCATTGATATCGAAACTTCAAATGATGAAATAATTGATAAAGTAGTAAATGAAGGTTATAGCAGATTACCCGTTTATCAGGAAAATTTAGATAACATCATTGGCGTTATTCACACTAAAGATTTATTGAAAGTTATAAAGCTCAATAACTTCAAGGGAATTAAGGATATTATTCGCCCTGCACATTTTGTTCCTGTAAACAAAAGAATTAATGAATTGCTTAGAGAATTTCAGAAAATGCATATTCAAATGGCGATTGTTACTTCCGAATTTGGCGGTGTAGCTGGGCTTGTAACAATGGAAGATATTATTGAAGAATTGGTGGGAGAAATTCAGGACGAACACGATGAAGAAAAACCAATTGTAGAAAAGAAAAGCGACACCGAATTTATTGTTCAAGCAATGGC
>CAYPEC010000014.1:0-16223 GCA_964409625.1 uncultured Bacteroidia bacterium
TTTCAGAAGCTTTGGATTCTTGCTTTTGATAAGATTTTCTAAATCTATTTTTTTTAGTTGTGGGTTTTCAGTGCTACTCATTTTGAACAATGTAAATATACTCAAAAGGATTGTTACATCTGCTTTTCAAAAGCAAATATTATTTTATTTGTTTATTCATTTTACATGCACTGAAAAAAGTTTTCAACAAAAGTGGTAAAAAGTGGTAAAAAGTGGGATTTAATTTTTACTTTTACCGCCAACAAAAAAATAACATGATAAACCTTTTTGGAGTATATGAGTGCAGAGCCGATGAAAAGGGGCGTTTGATGTTTCCAGTTGCTTTTAAAGGGCAATTGAAAGCAGCACTTAAGCAAGGTTTTGTAATCAAGCAAAGTATTTTCAGTAAGTCGCTAGAACTATATCCAATGAACACTTGGAATGAAATGGTAAAGGATGTAAACAAGTTGAATCGTTTCGTAAAGAAGAATGTAGAATTTATCCGAATGTTCAACTATGGTGTACAAGAAGTAGGTCTGGATGGAAATTCAAGATTATTGATTCCGAAAGATTTACTTGGTTTTGCTGGAATTAAAAAAGATATCGTTTTGTCTGCAGCAGGAAATATGATTGAGGTTTGGGATAAAAAAGCTTATGAGAAATTCATAAAAGAACAAGGCTCAAACTTTGAAAAACTAGCTGAAGATGTTATGGGAAACCAAAACAACACAGACAAAAATGGAATATCATAATCCCGTTCTTTTAAATAATTGTATTGAAGGATTAAACATAAACCCAGATGGTATTTATGTAGATGTAACATTCGGTGGTGGTGGACATTCAAAGGAAATTTTAAAGCATCTAAAAAAAGGAAAACTTTTCGGATTCGACCAAGATGCAGATGCTTTGAAAAACAAAATTGAAGACACTAGATTCATGCTAATTCCGCAAAATTTCAAATACATGAAAAAGTTTTTGAAGTTGAATGGAGTAACTGAAGTTGATGGAATACTAGCCGATTTAGGAGTTTCATCACATCAGTTTAATGTTGCAGAAAGAGGTTTTTCAATTCGTTTTGATGGAGAGTTAGATATGCGAATGAATCAATCAGCATCATTAACAGCGAAACAAGTAGTGAACGAATATTCAGAAGAGGAATTGAAAAAAGTTTTTGCAACCTACGGAGAAGTTGATAACGCTTATCGTTTGGCAAAAACAATTTTCGGTGAACGAAAAAAAGAAAAAATAAACACCATCAAGGATTTGAAAAAAGCGATTGATAGTTGCATCAACAAACGAAAAGAAAATCAATACTTAGCGCAAGTGTTTCAAGCATTGAGAATAGAAGTGAATAATGAACTGGAGGTACTAAAAGATTATTTAATTCAATCGCTAGAAATACTAAAGCCAAAAGGAAGATTGGTAGTAATGTCATACCATTCGCTTGAAGATAGACTGGTAAAAAACTTCTTCAGAAGTGGAAAATTTGAAGGGGAAATTGAAAAAGATTTTTATGGAAATAGCTTAGCTCCATTTACCCTGATTACAAGAAAAGCAATTATTCCAAGTGATGAAGAAATAGAAAAAAACAATAGAGCAAGAAGTGCAAAATTGAGAATAGCGGAAAAAATATAATGAACAAGTTCAAAGAAAAAGCAATAGAAAAAGAAATCGAAGAAGAACCAAAGCAGCCCAGAAAAGAGAACAAGATTACACGTTCTATTTCAGATGTTGTGAGTGGAAATTTTTTGAGCAAAGAGGCAACAGTGCAAGCACTTCCTTTTGTGTTCTATATGGCGTTTCTTGCTATCTGCTATATCGCAAATGGATATTACGCAGAGGAAAAAATAAGAGACTTTAATAAAGTAACGAATGACTTAAAAGAACTTCATTCAGAATACATAACTAAAACATCCGAGCTGATGTTTATCAGCAAACAATCAGAAGTGGCTAAAGCTACAATGCCAATGGGAATAAAGGAGTCTGTGGTTCCACCCAAAAAAATTGTAGTAAAAAATGTAACAACCCCTAATAACGATTAAGATAGTTGGAAATTAAAAAAGACATATTATGGCGTGTCTACTTGGTATATATAGCCATCTGTGTCTTTGCCCTCTTTATTCTCGGAAAAATTTTTATCGTTCAGTTTGTTGAAGGGGAAACCTGGAAAGCAAAAGCAAAGTCTCTTACCACCGAATATTTTGACATCGAAGCCGTTCGCGGAAACATATTTGATTCTGAAGGTAATTTACTTGCAACCTCACTTCCCTATTATGAAGTAGGCATGGATGTCAATACAGAATACATCACAGATCAAATTTTTAATTCATCTGTTGATTCACTTGCTATTTGCTTTTCAAACATGTTCAAAGATAAATCGACAAGAGATTATGTTCGACTATTAAGAAAGGCCAGAAAGCAAGGCGACCGATTTGTGCTGCTCAAGCGTGATGTTTCATATCCACAACTTCAGGAAATGAAAAAATTTCCAATTCTACGAAAAGGTCGAAACAAAGGTGGTTTTGTTTACACTCAAATAAATAAACGTGAGCGACCATTTCAAGTTCTTGCAGCTCGGACTATTGGATATACACGCGAAGGAGTGAAACCAATAGGACTTGAAGGTGCTTATGATAATGATTTAAAGGGGGTGAGCGGAAAAAAATTAATGCAAAAAATTGCAGGTGGAGTTTGGATGCCAATAAAAGATAATGATGATTTTGAAGTAAAGCCGCAAGATGGAGCAGATTTAATAAGCACAATCGATATAAATATTCAAGACGTAGCGGAGCATGCATTATTAAAACAACTAATAAAAAACAAAGCTGGGTATGGATGTGTGATTTTAATGGAAGTAAAAACAGGAGACATAAAAGCAATAGCAAACTTAACTAGAAAAGATTCTTCCGTTTATACTGAAAGTTTCAATTATGCTATTGGATCGGCATCAGAACCAGGTTCTACTTTCAAATTGGCATCTCTACTAACGGCTATCGAAGATGGTTATACAGATATTGATGATATGGTTGATTTAGAAAATGGTCAACACCGTTATTATGATAGAGTAATGAAAGACTCTCATGAACCTGAAATAAGAAAAGTGACTGTTCAAAGAGTTTTTGAAATTTCTTCAAATGTTGGTGTTTCAAAAATCATCACTCAACACTATTCTAAAAATCCCGAAAAATTTGTTGAGGGGTTAAAACGATTATCACTTGAAAAGCCACTAGGACTTTCGATTCCAGGAGAAGGAAGACCTAGAATTAAATCTTCAAAGGATAAAGATTGGTATGGAACTTCACTTCCTTGGATGTCCATTGGCTACGAATTACTTGTAACTCCGATGCAAACACTAACACTTTATAATGCAGTTGCAAACAATGGAGTAATGGTAAAACCAAGATTTATTAAGGAAATACGCAAGCGAGGAGAAACAATAAAATATTTTGCACCCGAAGTTATAAATCCGAAAATATGTTCTCAATCAACTATTGACAAAGTAAAAAAAATGCTTGAAGGAGTTGTACAAAATGGAACCGCAAAAAATCTTGCAGGCATTAGTTATAGAGTTGCAGGCAAAACAGGAACAGCTCAAATTGCAAATAATGGAGTTTATAAAAATGGAACGAAAGTTACTTATCAAGCATCCTTTACTGGATACTTCCCAGCCGATAATCCTAAATACACATGCATCGTAATTGTAAATGCTCCTTCAAATGGAATTTACTATGGGAATGTGGTTGCAGGTCCAATCTTTAAAGAGATTGCCGACAAGGTTTATGCAAGCAGTTTAGAAATTCACGAAGAAATAAACAAACCAAAACCAGAGTATGCAGTAAAAGTTCCTGCTACAAAAAATGGATTTACAAGTGAGCTAGAAATAGTTGCTAAAGAACTCGAGTTACCTATTTCATCAAGTGAACAGAATAGCGAGTGGGCTTTTATAACTACTACTGATTCTACAAAATTCAAAGTGCAAAATAGAAATCTAGAAGAAAGTTTAAAGAAAGGAATTATGCCAAACTTAATTGGAATGGCTCCTATGGATGCATTGTATTTACTAGAAAATAATGGATTGCATGTAAAGTTAAAAGGAAAAGGTGCCATCACAAAACAATCAGTTGGAGCAGGAGAAAAAATTAATGCAGGAGGAGAAATTATTTTGGATTTACTATAATGAAATTATTAAAAGACATATTGTATAAAGCAGGATTAATTGAAGTTATTGGTTCAACTAATTTGGCAATTACTTCTATCAGTGCTGATTCAAGAAAAGCTTCTAAAGATTCTTTGTTTGTAGCTGTAAGAGGAACTGTTTCTGACGGACATCAATACATTAATCAAACAATAGAAAAAGGTGCTGCTGCAATTATTTGTGAAGAATTTCCGGAAACTAAAAATGAGAATATTACTTATGTAAAAGTAAAAGACAGCAGTTTTGCTCTTGGAATTATTGCTTCCAATTTTTACGATAATCCTTCTGAGAAGCTCAAGTTAGTTGGAATTACAGGCACAAACGGAAAAACTACAACTACAACTTTATTATTTCAATTATTCAGAACACTTGGCTATAATGTTGGTTTGCTTTCAACTGTAAAAAATCAAATCAATAATGAAATTATTCCGGCTACTCATACTACACCGGATGCAGTTCAACTAAATTTACTTTTGAGTCAAATGGTTGAAAAAGGTTGCAGCTATTGCTTTATGGAAGTTAGCTCACACGCCATTGTACAAAATAGAATTGCTGGAATAAATTTTACAGGAGCCGCATTTACAAACATTACTCACGACCATTTAGACTATCACAAAACATTTTCAGAATACATTAAAGCAAAGAAGAAATTCTTTGATGATTTATCAGAAGATGCATTTGCATTGGTAAATAAAGATGATGCAAATGGTGAGGTGATGTTGCAAAACACATCTGCAAAAAGATATACCTACTCGCTAAAGTCTATGTCCGATTTTAAATGTAAAGTTATCGAAAATCAATTAAGCGGACTTGTATTGAACATTGATGGCAGTGAGCTTTGGACAAAACTTATCGGAAGTTTCAATGCTTATAATATTCTTGCCGTGTATGCAATTGCAAAACTATTAAAAGAAGACAAGGTAAATATCCTTACTACCCTCAGTAATCTTAATTCAGTTGAAGGCCGTTTTCAATATATACGTTCAGACAAAGGAATTATCGGAATTGTTGATTACGCTCATACTCCCGATGCGCTCACAAATGTTTTAAAAACAATTAAAGATATCCGAACAGGAAATGAAAAAGTAATAACACTCGTTGGATGTGGCGGAGATAGAGATGTTCAGAAGAGACCTATTATGGCAAAAATTGCATGTGAGTTCAGCAACAAAGTAATTCTCACTTCCGATAATCCACGTTCTGAAGAGCCAGAAGAAATAATCAAGCAAATGGAAAAAGGTGTTGATGGAGTTAACTACAAAAAAACACTTTCAATAATTGATAGAAGAGAAGCGATAAAAACAGCTTGCACATTAGCAAATGAAGGAGACATCATTTTAGTAGCTGGAAAAGGACATGAAAAATATCAAGAGATAAAAGGAGTGAAACATCCATTTGATGATATGCAAATTTTAACCGAAACTTTTAAAAACTTAGAAAAATAATGTTCTACTATTTATTTGATTATTTAAACAGACATTTTGATTTGCCAGGAACTGGAGTATTTCAATATAGTTCATTTAGAGCTGCATTAGCCCTTATTGGCTCTTTAATAATCTCTCTTTTATTTGGAAAGCGAATTATCAATCTTCTTCACAAAAAACAAGTTGGTGAAACCATTAGAGATTTAGGATTACAAGGAGAAAAACAAAAACAAGGAACTCCTACAATGGGAGGATTGATAATACTTGCTGCTATTTTAATTCCCACTCTGCTATTTGCAAAACTAGATAACATTTACATCATTTTAATGATTGTATCTTCTATTTGGCTTGGCGCAATTGGGTTTATAGATGATTACATAAAAGTATTTAAAAAAGATAAAAAGGGATTAGCAGGAAAATTTAAAGTGTTAGGGCAAGTAGGTATTGGACTTATTGTTGGTGCAACTGTCTATTTCCACCCCGATATAAAAACAAAAGTAGAAATACCTCAAGAATTAGTTTCAAAAGTAGATAGCAGTAAAGTAACTCAAATTATCGAATCGGATGGGTCAATGCATTATATGCTTGATAAAAAATTACCAAATACAACAATTCCTTTTGTAAAAGATAATGAATTTAACTACTCCTCAATAATGGCAATATTAGGAGAAAGTATGAGAAAATATACTTGGATAATATATATTTTGGCAGTAATCATCATTGTAACTGCAGTTTCAAACGGTGCAAATATTACAGATGGAATTGATGGACTTGCAACTGGAACATCAGCCATAATTGGAGCTACGCTTGGAGTATTTGCATTTGTATCAGGTAACTTATTTGTAGCAGATTATCTCAACATTATGTATATCCCTTACTCTGGGGAATTAGTAGTTTTTATTGCTGCATTCGTTGGTGCATGTGTTGGTTTCCTATGGTACAACTCTTACCCAGCACAAGTATTTATGGGAGATACAGGAAGTTTAGCATTAGGCGGAATAATTGGTGTTTTCGCTATTGTAGTTAGAAAAGAATTATTGATTCCTATTCTTTGCGGAATCTTCTTAGTAGAAAATGTATCTGTAATGCTTCAAGTAGCATATTTCAAAAGAATGAAGCAAAAATTTGGAATTGAATATGCTCGCGAAAATAGATTATTCAAAATGGCTCCATTGCATCATCACTATCAAAAATCAGGATTTCACGAAGCGAAAATTGTTTCCAGATTTTGGATTATAGGAATCATGTTAGCAGTATTAACTATAGTAACATTGAAATTACGATAAGCATGAAAAGACTTGTCATACTTGGTGGAGGAGAAAGTGGTGTTGGAGCTGCCGTACTTGGCAAAAAACAAGGGTATGATATTTTTTTATCAGATAAAGGACTCTTAAAAGAAAAATACAAAACGATTTTAAATCAGCTTGGATTAAAATGGGAAGAAGGAAAGCACACAGAAGAATTGATTGTAAATGCAGATGAAGTAGTGAAAAGTCCAGGCATTCCAGATAAAGCAGAACTAATAGTGAAGCTAAGACAAAAAGGAATTCCAGTTATATCAGAAATTGAATTTGCCAGTAGATACACAAATGCAAAAAAAATATGCATTACAGGAACTAATGGAAAAACTACAACTACCCTACTCACACATCACATATTAAAAAAAGCTGGGTTGAATGTAGGTTTAGCCGGAAATATAGGAAAAAGTTTTGCGCAACAAGTAGCTGAAAACACTTATGATTATTACGTTTTAGAGTTGAGCAGTTTTCAATTAGATGGAATGTATGATTTCAAAGCAGATGTTGCTGTGTTATTAAATATTACTCCTGATCATCTTGATAGATACGACTACAAAATTGAAAAATATGCAGAAGCAAAATTCCGAATCGCACAAAATCAAACTGTATCTGATGCCTTTATTTATTGCGTAGATGATGAGCTGACAGCAAAAGGAGTTTCAGAAAAAAAATTAAAATCAAAAATGTTTCCTTTTTCAATTAAAAAAAAATTGGAAGAAGGAGCTTGTCTAGAAAATGAAAACCAATTAACCCTAAATATTAACCAAAACCCGATGCTTATGTTTATTAACGAACTCGCCTTACAAGGCAAACACAACCTCTACAATTCAATGGCTGCAGGAATAGCAGCTCGATTTGTTGATGTAAAAAAAGAAGTAATCAGAGAGGCTCTTTCTGATTTTAAAAATGCAGAGCATCGACTTGAATTCGTAGCCAAAGTTCATGGTATCGAATTTATTAATGATTCAAAAGCAACAAACATAAACTCTGTTTGGTTTGCTCTTGAAAGCATGAACAATCCAGTAGTATTGATTTTGGGAGGTCAAGACAAAGGAAATGACTATTCAATGATTAGTGAATTAGTAAAGCAAAAGGTAAAAGCAATTGTTTGCTTAGGAATAGATAATAAAAAAATCTTTGAAGCCTTTTCTAAAAGTGTTTCAACAATTGTGGAAACGAAATCTGCATCAGAAGCTGTAAACAAAGCATATCACTTAGGTAAAATTGGTGATACCGTTTTGCTATCTCCTGCTTGCGCAAGTTTTGATTTATTTGAAAATTATGAAGACAGAGGTTTGCAATTTAAAGCTGCGGTAAGAGCATTATAAAAACTAATCGTGAAAATTTTTAATTACATAAAAGGAGATAAAGTTATCTGGATGGTGGTATTACTGCTATCATTGATGTCTGTTTTGGTAGTATATAGTTCTATTGTTGCACTTGCATACAGATACAAAGCGGGCAACACAGAATGGTATTTAATAAGGCACTCTTCAATTATAGTATGTGGCTTAATCTTAATGTATTTAACGCACAAAGTAAAGTACACATACTATTCTCGACTTTCTCAAATAGCTTTATTCATTGCTGCCCCACTTTTATTATTTACATTATTAAAGGGTGTTAGCGCAGGTGATGCAAGCAGATGGTTAAAAATCCCAGGAACAACCTTAACTTTTCAAACATCTGATTTTGCAAAACTTGCTTTGATAATTTATGTAGCTCGCTTACTCGCCTTAAAGCAAGAACAAATTAAAGATTTTAAATCTGCATTTGTTCCAATAGTAATTCCAATTCTTATCATTTGCGGATTAATATTACCTGCGAATTTCTCCACAGCAGCAGTACTCTTTACCACTTGTTTAGTATTGATGTTTATTGGAAGAGTAAATTTAAAATACATCATGATGCTTGTTGGAGCTGGAGTTTTATGTCTTGCAATTTTTATTGCTATTGTACTTGCATTTCCTAATTTGAATAATCGGGTTTCAACTTGGAAAGCAAGAATAGAAGCATTTTCACACGGAGATTCAGAACAAAATTATCAATCGGAACAGGCAAAAATTGCCATCGCAACAGGAGGGCCATTTGGAAAAGGACCTGGTAACAGTACACAAAGAAATTTTCTTCCACAAGCATCGTCAGATTTTATTTATGCTATCATTATTGAAGAGTACGGGTCTTTTCTAGGTGGTTTCGTAATTATTTTTCTGTATTTAGTTATGCTATATCGAACGGTTAGGGTTTCGATAAAAAGCGAAAAAACATTTGGTAGTTTATTAGCCATAGGACTATGTTTCAGTTTAGTTTTTCAGGCAATGATTAATATGGCTGTAGCCGTTAATTTATTTCCAGTTACAGGACAGCCATTGCCATTGGTGAGCATGGGAGGAACTTCAATTTGGTTCACAAGTATTGCTATCGGAATAATTTTAAGCGTGAGTAGAGAAACAGAAAAAGAAGTAATTGTTTAAATGAAAAATTTGAAAGTCATTATTAGTGGTGGTGGGACAGGAGGACATATCTTTCCCGCAATTGCTATAGCAAATGCTCTTAAACAATTGGTGCCAAATGTTGATATTTTATTTATTGGTGCCGAAGGAAGAATGGAAATGGAAAAAGTTCCAGCTGCTGGTTACAAAATTGAAAGTTTATGGATTAGTGGTTTGCAAAGAAAATTAACACTTTCAAATTTATCATTCCCATTAAAAGTGATTTCAAGTTTATACAAAGCAAAAAAAATTCTTAGACAATTCCAACCTGATGTAGTAATTGGTACTGGAGGTTATGCAAGCGGGCCAATGCTAAGGGTTGCTTCAAAAGCAGGAATTCCAACTCTCATTCAAGAACAAAATTCATTCCCTGGTATCACCAATAAAATTCTTTCAAAAAAAGCAAATAAGATATGTGTTGCTTATGATGGAATGGAAAAGTTTTTTCCAAAAGAAAAAATTCTAATTACTGGAAATCCTGTTCGACAAGATATTTTAGAGTTAAGTGGGAAAAAAGATGAAGCAGTAAATTATTTTGGAATTGATAAAAATAAAAAAACAGTTTTAGTAATTGGTGGAAGTTTAGGCGCAAGAACAGTTAATGAAAGTATTGCTACTTGCATTGAAACACTTTCGCAAAACAACATTCAACTCATTTGGCAAACAGGAAAAATATATTATCCAACCGCCAAAGAATTGGTTAGCAAATTTGATAAAAACGGAATAAAAGCTTTTGATTTTATTTCAAAAATGGATTATGCTTATGCAGCTGCGGATATCGTTATATCAAGAGCTGGAGCAATTTCTGTTTCCGAATTATGTTTGGCAAAAAAACCAGCTATTCTTATTCCATCTCCAAATGTTGCTGAAGACCATCAGACAAAAAATGCAATGGCATTGGTAAAATACGATGCAACACTTTTAATTAAAGATATTGAAGCAAAAGAAAAATTGTGTGAAGCAGTAATGGAGCTTGTAAATAATGATTCTGCGAAAGAAAAATTATCAAACAATATAGCAAAGTTGGCATTTAAAGATTCTGCTTTAAATATTGCAAAAGAAATTTTAAAACTTGTTGAGCAAAATAAAAAATGAACTTAAGAGATATAAAATATTTTTATTTTCTTGGCATTGGCGGCATTGGAATGAGTGCTTTAGCTCGGTATTTCAAAGCAATGGGTAAAGAAGTTTCTGGATATGACAAAACTCCAACCAAACTAACGGATGAATTAATTGGGGAGGGAATCAATATTCATTTCGAAGATAATCTGAATTTAGTTTCAGAAGAATTCAAATCTCAAATCTCGAATCTCAAATCTCAAATATTAATTATTTACACACCAGCAGTTCCGAAAGACCACAGCGAGTATCAGTTTTTTAATGCAAATGGGTTTAACATTAAAAAAAGGTCAGAAGTTTTGGGAATGATTACTCAAGATAGTTATACTATCGCTGTGGCAGGAACTCATGGTAAAACGACTACATCAACTCTTATTGCACATATTTTAAAATCTTCAGGCGTTGATTGTTCCGCCTTTTTAGGAGGAATTTCAATAAATTACAATACAAACCTTTTATTAAATTCTCAAATCTCAAATCCTAAATCTATTGTTGTTGTAGAAGCAGATGAATATGATCGTTCATTTTTAACCCTACATCCTTCTGTTGCAGTCATTACTTCAGTAGATGCAGACCACTTAGATATTTATGGAAATAAGAAAGAAGTAGAAGAAAGTTATTCCCTTTTTTCGCAGCAAGTAAAATCAGATGGAATGCTGATTGTTAAAAAAACTGTTGATAATACATTATCTATCAAAAGAAAAAAGTTTACCTATTCTTTAACTTCAAACGCTGATTTTACAGCAAAAAATATTACCATAATAAATGGAGAATACCATTATGATATCGCTCATCCAAAAGGTGAAATAAAAGATATTGTAATTGGTTTGCCAGGCAAGCACAATGTGGAAAATTCGGTTGCTGCAGTAGCCGTAGCAAAAAGTTTAGAGATTGACGATGACAATATTAAAAAGGCACTCAGTTCTTTTAAAGGAGTAAAAAGAAGATTTGAGTATCATATAAAAAATAAAAATTTAGTTTATATAGATGACTACGCACATCATCCAGAAGAATTAAAAGCTTGTATTAAATCAGTAAGAGAAATGTATCCCGAAAAAAAAATAACAGGAATTTTTCAACCTCATTTGTATAGCAGAACAAAGGATTTTGCGGATGAGTTTGCCAGAAGTTTAGAATTACTTGATGAACTTATATTAATGGAAATATACCCTGCAAGAGAATTGCCAATCGAAGGAATTACATCGCAGTGGTTATTAGATAAAGTGAATTTGAAAAATAAGATGGTGTGCTCAAAAAATGATTTAGTAAATAAGGTAGCGTCAAAACAAAGAGAAGTGCTATTAACACTTGGAGCAGGCGATATTGATACGTTTGTAGCACAACTAAAAAACAAATTATCGGAAAAAAATTGAAAGCTAAAATTTTAAAAATATTAACAATCATTGTTTGGACTGGGCTTTTATCTGCTCTCTTCATAAGCTTCGGTTTTGTAAACAAGAAGCATAGTTCAATGCCTTGCAAATCACTTGATATAAATATTGATAACACGGATGAAAATTATTTCGTAATCAAAAGCGACATTGAACAGATTATCCATGATAGACAGGATTCCATTATTAATCAACCTATATCTACTTTAAACATCAATGAGCTTGAAAAAGTTTTAAATACTCATCCTGCAATTGCAGATGCAGAAGTTTACTCGACAATTAAAGGTGAGGTAAAAATTGATATTAGCCAACGCAAACCAGTAATCAGAATTTTCAGTACAAACAATGAAAGTTATTATTTAGATACCGAAGGAAAGCCAATGCCTTTATCGGATAATTATACGGCTAAAGTTCTTTTTGTTAATGGGCTTGTTTATGAACCCTATGCAAATCGATATATGTACAGTGCTTCAGACATTGAAAAAAACGAATCGCTAAAAAACATTTCCATGCTTGATGATATTTTTAAAATAGCTGAATTTATCAGTAAAGATTTATTTTGGAAAGCTCAGATAGAACAAATTTATGTCAACGAGAAAAAAGAAATTGAATTAATTCCACGCTTAGGGAATCAAACAATTATTTTAGGAAATGTGGATGACATGGAAGAGAAATTTAAAAAACTAAAAATATTTTACAAAGAAGGATTAAACTCGATAGATGCATGGAATAACTATTCTATCATCAATCTTAAATATAAAAATCAAATTATTTGCACTAAAAACTAAATCAAAATGGAATCAGAAATTGTAGTAGGTCTCGACATTGGAACAACAAAAATTGCAGTAATTGTTGGCAGAAGAAATGAACATGGAAAAATAGAAGTACTTGGTGTCGGGAAATCTGAATCTCTTGGTGTTTCAAGAGGAGTGGTTTTAAACATCGAACAAACTGTTAATTCGATAAAAGCTGCTGTTCAGGAAGCTGAAACAAAATCAGGAGTTGATATTAAAGTTGTGAATGTTGGTATTGCTGGTCAGCACATCAAAAGCCTTCAACACAGAGGAGTTTTAACAAGAAAAAGTATTGAAGAAGAAATATCTCAAAAAGATATTGATGCTTTAATTGAAGATATGTATAAGCTGGTAATGTTACCAGGGGAAGAAATTATTCATGTGCTTCCGCAAGAATATATTGTAGATAACGAACAAGGAATTAAAAATCCTATCGGAATGTCGGGCATTCGCCTTGAAGCAAATTTCCATATAATAACAGGGCAAATTGCAGCGGCAAAAAATATTTACAAATGCGTACACAAAGCTGGATTAGAAGTTTCGGAATTAACCCTAGAACCACTTGCATCAGCTGAAGCTGTATTAAGTTCAGAAGAAAAAGAAGCAGGTGTAGTACTTGTAGATATTGGAGGTGGAACAACCGACTTAGCAATTTTTCAAGATGGAATTATCAGACATACAGGAGTCATTCCTTTTGGAGGAAATATTATCACAGAAGATATAAAAGAAGGCTGTTCGATTATTAAAAGTCAAGCAGAACTATTAAAAGTGAAATTTGGTTCTGCACTTCCAAGAGATACTCAAGAAAATGAAATTGTTTCTATACCTGGATTAAGAGGAAGACCCCACAAGGAGATTTCAATAAAAAATCTTGCAAATATTATTAAAGCAAGAATGGAAGAAATTATTGAACACGTTTATTACGAAATTAAAAACTCCGGTTATGAAAAAAAGTTAATTGCTGGAATTGTAGTAACAGGTGGTGGCGCACAAATGAAGGATATAAAACCATTGATTGAACTTGTTACCGGAATGGATACTCGTATTGGTTATCCTAATGAGCATCTTGCAAAAAGTTCTGAAGATATTACAAGCCCATTATTTGCAACTGGAGTTGGATTAATTATGAAAGGCATTGCAACTCTAGAAAAATCAGGAAATAAAACTGTTGAAATAGTTGAAAAATTGGATGCAGTTACCGGCCATTCAAAGAAAAACAAAGGAAGTTTTTTCGAAACAATAAAAGGATTTTTTGACGAAGACATTGAGCGTAATATGAAATAGAATTTAGGAGTAATTCACATTTGATAGTGAATAACTTATAAACATTGAAGGTTACACTCCGCTAACATTAAAATAATTTTATCCAACCAAAAAAACCAATCGTCATGATGTTCGATTTACCAAAAGAAAATAACTCTATTATAAAAGTAATTGGAGTTGGGGGGGGCGGTAGCAATGCCGTTAACCATATGTTTAAACAAGGAATCAAGGGTGTTGATTTTGTTGTTTGCAATACAGACAAACAAGCATTAGACATAAGTCCTATTCCATTAAAACTTTCTCTTGGAGAGAGTTTAACTCAAGGTTTAGGAGCAGGTTCTTTGCCTGAAGTAGGTAAAAATGCTGCTATTGAAACTATAGAAGACATTAAAAAAATATTATCGAATAATACCAAAATGGTTTTCATTACTGCCGGAATGGGCGGTGGAACTGGAACTGGAGCTGCTCCCATTATTGCCCAAACAGCAAAAGACATGGGTATCTTAACGGTAGGTATTGTAACACTTCCTTTTGTATTTGAAGGCAAGAAAAGAAAAACACAAGCTGAATTAGGAATTGAAGAAATGAGAAAAAGTGTTGACACACTTTTAATCATTAACAATGATAAGCTTCGCGAACTTTATGGAAATTTAAAAGTTAGAGAAGCATTCTCACAAGCTGATGATGTATTAACAACAGCAGCAAAAGGAATTGCAGATATCATTACTACAACACTTCATATCAATACAGACTTTGCAGATATTGTAACTGTGATGAAAGATAGCGGAGTTGCCATTATGGGTTCTTCTCAAGCATCTGGTGAAAATCGTGCTATCAAAGCTGTTGAACAAGCTCTTTCTTCTCCTTTATTAAATGATAGCAACATTGTAGGAGCTCGTTATATTTTATTAAACATTACTTGCGGAACAGAAGAAATCACAATGGATGAGTTGGGTGAGATTACAGATTATATTCAAGATGCGGCAGGACAATCAGCAGAAGTAATCAAAGGATACGGAATAGACGAAAATCTAGGAGATAACATCAGCATTACGATTATTGCTACTGGATTTCAAACAAACATGAACCTTGGATATGAATTTTCTAAAAAATCTGAGCGAAAAGTATTAAATCTTAACGATGAAACTCCCGCGCAATTACAAGTTGAAGAATCTTTTGTTGCTGAAATAAAATCTGATGTGGTTGAAGAAAATGTTTTAGAGCCATTCTTAATTAACAGAACTCCAGAGATAGAAAAAATTACTGAAATTGAAGTTGTTGCTGAAGTTGAAAAGGTAGAAGAAATTCAAATGATAGTTCAAGAGGAAGTGATTGAGGAAGTAGTAGCAGAGCCAACTCCTGAAGTTATAGAGATGAAAGAGGTAGAAGTTATTTCAGAAGAAGATGTTGAAGAAATTCAGATGATTGTTCAAGAAGAGGTAATAGAAGAACAACCAATAGTAGCAGAAACGCCAAAGGTGATTGAATTTGAGATTACAAATATTTCTGCTATTGAATCTGTAAAAGAAGAAGAGCCAGTTGCAAAAACTGAAATTACAGAAAGCTATATAGACACTTTGAGCAGACAACAAGAAGAAATAGCGGCTGCATTTAATGAACCCGTTATGGAAGCTCCAATTGTAATTGAGGCAGTATCAAAAGTAGATGAGGAAGAGCAAATGCAGAAAATTGAACATGAAGAGCAAATGCGCAAGGCAAAAGAACGCATCATGAGATTGAAGGAATTGAGCTTAAAAATTAAAACCCCTAATGGCTTAAACGAACTTGAGAATGAACCCGCATACAAACGTAAAAATGTTTCTTTGGATGATGTAGCTCATTCATCTGAATCAAATATTTCAAGATTTTCATTAACTGAAAATGAAGACAAGAAAGTTGAAATTAGACCAAATAATTCTTTCTTACACGACAACGTAGACTAAAACAATAACCAATCAATGTGAAAAAGGGCAAAGTTTTTTGCCCTTTTTTATTTTAGTATCTTTGAATTTCAAACACTAACAACCAACAACTATTAACCAATAACAACATTATGGCATTAGAAGAAAAAATTATGGTAGATATGAAAGCTGCTATGCTTGCAAAAGATTCAAAAAAGTTAGAAGCTATCAGAGCAATTAAATCTGTAATTCTATTATTAAAGACTTCACCTGAAGGATATACTGATGAATCGGAAGTAAAGGCATTGCAGAAAGAAGTAAAAAAAAGAAAAGAAACTGCTGAAATATATACGCAACAAAACAGACC
>CAYPEC010000015.1:0-15870 GCA_964409625.1 uncultured Bacteroidia bacterium
GCTAAATAATTTTCATCTGAAAAATAACTTTCAGCATCGGTTAAAGCAACTTCTTGAGTTTTTGTAAGCTTAGCTTCTTTTTGTGCAAAAAGATATCCTGAGAATAAATAAGCTATAATGAGTGATAATAATTTTTTCTTCATAGAATTTGTTTTATCATTTTCAAATTTACCATACAGAAGACATAAAATCAACCTAGCAGGAAACTAAGATACGAACAAAGTATTGAACAGGCAAATTATATTGATTGAGATACCAAGAAAGAAGTTGACCATGCTGCCTGAAAATTAAATCCACCAGTTACAGCATCAATGTTTAAAACCTCTCCAGCAAAGAATAGTCCTGCAACAATTTTGCTTTGCATGGTTTTGAAATCTACTTCTTTTAAATCTATTCCACCGCAAGTAACAAACTCTTCTTTGAAAGTTGTTTTGCCTTTTACTTCATACTCATCATTTGAAAGAAGTTGAATGAGTTTATTTATTTCTGTTTTACTTAAATCAGAAATGGTTTTGCTAAAATCTATATTTGACTTGTGAATAAGATATTCCCAAAGGCGCTGTGGCAATTGAAAATATTTAAGTCGAACTGTTTTTTCAGATGAAAAATCTGATCGAAGAGCAGAAAATATTTCTCTCAACTCATTTTCGTTTTTGTTTATCCAGTTAATGCTGATAGTGAAATTATAATCAAACTTGTTTAATTCTGGGGCACCAAAGGCAGATAGTTTTAAAACAGCAGGACCGCTAAAACCCCAATGAGTAATTAAAACAGGTCCTTGATTTTTCAGGTTTGTTCCATTTATACGAATACCAACACTTGGAACTGAAACTCCCATCAACTCTGTAACTTTTGAATTAGGGACATTAAATGTGAAAAGCGAAGGAATGGGATTTGTAATTGTATGTCCTAATTTTTTAATCCAATTGTAAGCTTCTATCTTAGGATTTCCTCCTGCTGTGATTACTAGTTTATCACAAATAATTTTTTTATTCTGTTTTGAAGTTAAAACAAAACCTCCTCCGGTTTTTTCAACATCAACAACATCAAATCCTAATTTAATTTCAATATTGTACTTTCGCACTTCATGCATCAAGCAATCAATGATAGATTGTGAAGAGTTAGAAGCGGGAAACATTCTACCATCGTCTTCAACTTTTAGCTTTACTCCTCTCGATTCAAACCAATCAATAGTATCTTTAACTGAAAACTTACTAAAGACACTTTTTAATTCTCGTTCGCCTCTCGGGTAATTTTTAACAAGTATATTATTATCAAAGCAAGCATGTGTCAGATTGCATCTTCCACCTCCCGAAACTCTTACTTTCGCAAGTACCTTGTTTGATTTTTCAAGTATTACAACTTCGCTTTCTGGATTTTTTATAGAATAATTTATTGCGGCAAAAAAACCTGCAGCTCCAGCACCTACAACTACTATTTTTGGTTTATTCATTAAAAAGAAAGGGAATGAACAAGAAATACAATCAATTTTTCCGAGTCAAATCAGCTATCAACTTTTCGGTTGATACACCTTCGGCTTCTGCCTTATAATTTCTAACTACTCTGTGGCGAAGCACAGGAAGCGAAACTGCATTTACATCTTCAATATCGGGAGAGTATTTTCCTTTAGTCATAGCGTAACATTTAGCACCTATGATTAAATTTTGTGATGCTCTTGGTCCAGCACCCCATGATACATATTTATTTACTTGCTCCGAAGATGTTTCGGAATTAGGGCGAGTGCTTACGGCTAATTTTACTGCATATTCCAATACATTATCAGGTACCGGAATTTTTCTTACTAAGCTTTGGAAATAAAGTATTTCATCAGCAGATAATATTTTTTTAAGTTGAGGTCTGTAATCAGATGTTGTTGTTTTTACAATGTTTACTTCTTCTTTAAACGAAGGATAATCTAAATAAACATTGAACATAAATCTATCTAACTGTGCTTCGGGTAAAGGGTAGGTTCCCTCCTGCTCTATCGGATTTTGAGTGGCAAGTACAAAAAATGGTTTTTCTAATTCATAGCGTTTACCTGCATTGGTAATTGCTTTTTCCTGCATAGCTTCAAGCAAAGCAGATTGTGTTTTAGGTGGTGTACGATTAATCTCATCTGCCAATACAATATTAGCAAATAAAGGACCTTTGATAAATTTGAAATGTCTGTTTTCATCTAATATCTCCGAACCGATAATATCCGAAGGCATTAAATCAGGAGTAAATTGTATACGGCTGAAAGATAAGCCCAGTACGTCTGCAATAGTATTTACGAGTAATGTTTTGGCAAGACCAGGAACACCCACAAGCAAACAATGACCATTACTAAAAATAGAAATCAAAACATCATCTACCACTTTATCCTGCCCCACTATTACTTTCGCAATTTCTAATTTTAGCTCTTTGTATTTGAGTACAAAAGCATTTACTGCTTCTACATCCGATTGATAATTCATTTTTTCAAAATAATTAATAATTACTTCACCCACTTATTACGGAAATGACATGATTTAAAATCATCGTCAATTTTCAAATAAATAGTATTTACCTTTTTCTTAATCCAATCCGCAATTACTTTTTGTTGTTTTTCATTTAATGCGGCTTGTTGTATTCGCTGGTAATCTTCTTTAAGGTTTGCCTTATGAGGCTCTGTACGATTTTTAAGATATACTATTCGATATGCTTGTTTTGAATCCCTTCCTTGAGTTAAAGCAGGTTTAGTATATTCTCCTATTTTCATTTTATCAATGGTGAAAACTATTGTAGGATCAAACTGTCCAATTTCATTCATATCAAAGCGTGTAGAACCCGTTTGAGGATTTACAATTAACCCGCCTGAGTTTTTACTTTCTTCGTCATCCGAATATTTAACAGCTGCTTCGGCAAAAGAGATTGAGTCTTTTTTTAATAAAGCGTAAACACTATCAAGCACTGTTTTTGATTTTTGTAAATCAACCAAATCTACTTTTGGAGACATTAAAATATGTCGCACATCAATAATATCTCCTCGCTTATCCATGAGTTGAAGAAAATGGTAGCCAAAAGAAGTTTCGAATATTTCAGATACATCGCCTTTGTTTAAACTATAAGCTACGGCTTCAAACTCCGGAACAAATGTTCCGCGCTGTAAATTTTTATATTCCCCTCCTTTAGTTGCTGAGCCAGGGTCTTCAGAATAAAGTACAGCCATGGATGTAAATGATTCGCCTTTTAAAATTCTTTGTCGTATTACTTCTAACCTGTCTTTTGCTTCCTTTTTTGCTTGTGACGACACTGCAGGTTTCTTTAGTATTTGCCCTATTTCTACCTCAGCATTAATAAATGGAACACTATCGGGATGGATTTTGTTGAAATAGGTTTTAACTTCCTGAGGTGTAACTTTTAAATCGCCTGTGATTTTTGACTGAATATTTTTTGCCATCAATAAATTACGAACATCATCACGGATTTCATCTTTAAATTGCTCAGTCGTTTTTCCATAAAATGCTTCAAAACTTTCTTTTGTGCCATATTGAGAAATAGAATAATTTAACCTGTCATCTAATTCTTGCTCCACTTGAGTATCACTAATATCAACACTATCCTTTTCTGCTTGAGCAACAAGAATTTTTTGATACAGTAAATCTTCAAGCAAGAAACATTTGCTATCGGCATTAACAAATTCATTTGATTTAACCATCTGCGTATATTTCGCATCAAGTTCTGATTGGAGAATAATATTTTTGCCTACTACAGCTATCACTCTATCTATTATTTGTCCTTCTGCCTTATTTTGCAAACGGGCAGTTAATGACGCAAGCATCAAAACAAAAGCTATTGTTACTCGGGTTGTATTTTTAGAAAATCTCAACATTCTTTTCATTAATTGCTTCATCAAAAATATCTTGTTTCATTTTATTAATTAACTCTACTTTTCTCTTATTAAGCAATATGCTTGTAATTTTTTCTCTCTCAAATGCAATAGGCGAAAGACTATTTTTTATCTGAAATCCTTTTATATTTAAAAAGTACAAACTTGCTGAATCTGCAACCTCTACAAATCTATTGTACTGTAAAAAAGATTCCTGATTGTAGGTTTGAATAGGAACTTCTTTTAAAATATCATCAAATAAAAGCCAAGTATTTTCATCCAAATAAAAATTTTCAGCATACTTATTACAATATCCTTGCAGGGTTTCTTTGTCTTTTACTAAATCGGATTTATACCATTTTTTGAGCTTTTCAATATCGGGTACTTTCTTGTTTACCTTAACATAAATAACTTTAATTATATTCTTTTTTAATTCGAAATTGTTTTTATTGTCATTGTAATATTTTGCAATCTCATCATCTGTAACTATCGTATCAAGTGACTGCTTTACTAATTCCTTTTCGTAGATATATGTAATTAAAGAAGTTTTATAATCTTCTATTTGTTTGTCTACATTTTTTTGTTCAGCAGTTAAATTTTTTTCCGCTTTTTTCAAAAGTAGAACTTCGCGCACCCAATTATTAATATACTTTTGGGTTAATAAGGTACTGTCATTTGCTGTTGTTCCAACTACAATTAACCCTGAAATATCTTCAGCATAAAGATATTTATCAAAAGCCCTAGCAATTACTTTTGAGTTTTCTTTTTCTTCTTTTTTATTACACGCTACATAAAAAAAAAGCGAAAAAAGCGGCAAAATCAATAAATTTGAAAATAGCGCCTTTTTCACTTCTTTCCTTAATATAGATTATTATTGAAGCGTGTTTAACACATCCTTATTAACGCTAACAGCATACTTGTTTTTTAAAGATTGTATCCATGTTTTTTCAAGGTATGATTGGTAATCGGCTGTAGCAAGACCCTTGCAATCTTCCAATGCTTTTGGCACCGGCTTTTTAATTTCAGCAACTACAAAAAACGAAACTTTTTTACCTTCTTTAGCATTGTTAGCAGTTGGAACACCCGCTTTAGTCCAATTTTCATCAGCTACTTTGTTCTCTCCTTTTTGAGCAAGGGTAGTTTCAATAACAACATTATCCTTTTCTGTTTTATTAAACTTTGCTGCTATTTCTTTTTCTGAAACTTTTTTGGCAATCATTTTCTTTACTGCTGTTGCTGTCTTTTCGTTAGCGCATGTGTATTCTGCCAACACAGCACGGTCTTGCCACATGTAGTTGTTTTTGTTGTTTTCATAGAATACTTTTAGCCCTGCAGAATCTTTAACTGCTTTAGACCAAACTTTTTGGTCAGTTAAATTAAACAACAAAATTCCATCTCTGTATTCTTGCAACAATGCTCTAAATTCAGGATACTTTTTCTCCAATTGAGAATCTTCCAAATTCACGCAAGTTTCATCAACATACTGCTTGTATGAGCTACTTAACAAAGGCTTTACATCTACTTTAGCGCGCTTTGTTTGTCGTTGCTCTAAATACTTTGCAAAATCGGCTTGAGTGTAATTTTTATCTCCAAGAGTAAACAACACCTTATTTAATTTAGCTGCTTTGTTAGCTGACCATTTTCCTTCAAAGAAAGTAGAGTCAATAAAAGGAGTTAATTCATCAACAAGCTTTGATGTTTCTTTAAATTTATTTTCCTTTTTTACTTTTGCTATCAAAGCTGTTCTTCCCATTTGTGAACGAGAATCTCTCGAAACCTTAGCTTTCAATTCTGATTTCATGTCTTCAAACGAAGCAAGTTGCTTCATTTTCATTTTCTTGATGATATGCCAACCATAAGTTGTTTTAACTGGGGCTGAAATATCTCCGTCATTTTTTAATGAAAATGCAGCAGATTTAAATTCTTCAGGAAGTGCGCTTCCCATTGAAAAAGCATCTAATTCTCCAACTTTTTTTGCGGAGTTTTTATCATCCGAATATTGAGAAACCAACGCAGCGAAATCTTCTCCAGCTTTTGCTTTTTTATATGCTTCTTCAGCTTTTGCCTTTGCTAGCTCAGCTTCTTCTGGCTTCACTTTATCATTTGATTTTACCATGATGTGAGCCACAATGATTTCTCCACTTGCTTTTCTTCTATCTTGAACTTTTATGATATGGTATCCGTAGCGCGTACGAACTGGCATTGATATATCCCCAACCTTAGTATTGTATGCGGCAGATTCAAAAGGATAAACCATTTGCATAGATGAAAAATATCCTAAATCACCGCCATTATCAGCTGCTGATTGATCATCAGAAACTCCTTTTTCTTTGGCTACTTTATTAAAATCTTCACCTTTTAATATCCTTGCACGAAACTTCATAATTTTATTATATGCCTCTAAAGTATCTTTTGGCAATGCCGTTTCAGAGAGTTTAACAAGGATATGGCTTGCTTTAACTTCCCAGCCCATTCGGTCATAAGATTCTTTTAATAGTTTATCATTTACATCTTTATCTGTTAGATAAGGTTGGGTTAGTTGCTTGCGATACCCTAATAATTCATCTTTAAATGATTTAACTGTGTCTAGCCCCAACTCTTCTGCTTCCTTTACTTTTAATCGGAAGTTGATATACAAATCAACATATTCATCCAATGATTTTTTATCAACTTTAGAATCTTTAGGAGCATTTTTCTTGAATACATTTTGAAATTCCGATACTGTAACTGGAGATTTCCCAACAGTCATCAAGACTCTGCTATCTTCGGTTTGCGCTGTTACAGAAACTACAAGTGCAGATAAAACGAATGAGTTAAATAGAATTTTGTTTTTCATAGATTTTTATTTAAGGGTAGCAAATATAATTATTCTTTGGCACAAAGTAAGAACAAAAACCATGCAATAATAAAGCAACATTGGCTCTTTAACATTTTTTAACATTGTAACTTTTTTCCATATATTCGTAACTCTATTTGAGTTTATGAATCTACTTTTTTATACAGTTGTAATTATCATTTGCGGTTTATGCTCCATGATAGCACTTATTTTGGCTGTTATATCCTTTGCAAAAGAGAAAAGAAGAATTTTTTTTATTTATGGAGCTGTTTTCATAGTTGCTACACTCTTTACTGTTTCTTCCATTTTTAAACTCTTTCTAGACCTAACACAAACAGTAAAAAAAAGTATTGAATATGTAAAAGAAAATTTTGAAGAAGACACCTATCAAAATTTTGATTCGCTTGATAGAGTAAGAGATTTGTACTTTGAAGAAATGAAAAATCTTTCTCCTGAAAACATTAGAAAAAATCTGCCTAAAGCATTTTATACTGATTACGATTCCATTGACAGTGTTTACACATTGCCACTTGTGTATCCATATAGAATAGAAATGCTTGACAACGAAGATGATGAAGGATATTTAATGATTACCGACAACTCGCATTCACTATATCTTGACAGCTTGGAAGGAATTATTGAATTGTGTTTTGACAAAAACTTTTTAATAGTAAAACGTGATTTATCAACTTTCACTAACGATTCTTTATTTTTTGATAAACCGGAGGTAACTTACTTTTTGTTTGAATTCAAAACAGGAAATGCAAAATCTTTTTACAATCAGAAAAGTTTATTTGAAGAAGCTAAGAAGGTTGGCTTTGCAGGAAAAGGATTAAAAACGTTACAGGATTATTTTTCTAAAATTGATTTAACGGAACGAGAAGATTAGTTTTCTGCAAGAGCAACCAATAATTTTTCAATTTTTCTTTTCATATCAGAAGCTGTGCAATTGTAATTATTGGCGATTATAGAGAATGTTAAATCTCTCCCCTTTTTATCTTTAAAATATCCGCAATAACTTCTTACTCTATTAATATAACCTGTTTTAGCTTTCATGTTATTTTCCAAAAAAGTTCCTTTACCAAAATTAGCCATAGAACCCGATTTACCGGAAACAGGCAAGGAAGCCAGAAAGACATTAAAGTATTTTTCTTTCGAAATCTTACTTAATAGTTGTGCAAGTTGAGCTGTTGTAATCCCATTTGCTCTTGATAATCCACAACCATCAGCAAGATATAATCCATCAGTAGAAATGCTTGTTGATTTTAAATATTCTTCTAAAACTTCTATTCCAAGTGAAATAGAACCGAAATTTTTCTTCTTTAAAGCAATTGCCTTTAAGAATGATTCAGCATAAAGGTTGTCGCTTTTTATATTTGTGAAATAAACCAATTTATCAAGTGTAGCTGACTTGTGAGTAAACAATAATTTTCTTGGAGTTGTTACTTTATTGTTCGTAAAAAAGATATTTGAGGCACTTCCCAGAACCGAAACTTTAGAATTTTCAAGAGCCGTTTTGAAATCAAGAGCGCATTGCAAAGCTGGGTCAGCAAAGGAGCCATCAACTTCATAATCTTTCTTATTAACAGGAATTGTTCCTGTTATAATTCTATAGTTATTATAAGGCGAACCGTAGATATATGCATAATCGCCATTTCCACCAGCAATTACTTGATTATAAAATTTCAAATCTGGTTGATCCGGAATTACTTTAATAATTTTTGCTGAGTCGCCTTCTTTGCTTCCCGAATCATAATAGATGGTGTATTTATTATCTCTGTAATTTAATGCATAAGCTCCAGAGCCATAATAATTCCCTATATCACCCCAGGCCCACTCAGGAGATAAATGCTGTTGCTCAAAAACAGTTCCATCAGCAATTATAGAACCTTCGATTTTTTTTATTCCTGCTTGTTTTATTTTTTCAACCCAAGAGTCGAAAAAATTTGAACTATCTATTTTCGATTTAAAATATTGAGATGCTAAAGATGGGTCGCCACTGCCTTTGATGTATAGATTACCTTTCAAAACTCCATTTACTATTTCTTCATCATACAAAATATTCGTTTCAAAAGTAAAATCGGAACCTAAAAATTCAAGTGCTGCAGCTGTGGTTAATACTTTTAATGTGCTTGCAGGCATTAAGGTTTGATTAGGATTGTAATCGTAAACCAATTTTGAAGAAGTAACATCATAAACCGAAATACTCCAAGAACCGTTCTTTATGGCTTCATCGGCTTTTAGCTTCGCAACTTCAGTTTCAAATGATTTAGAAACCTGTGAAAAAGCAGATAGAAAACTAAATGATAAAAGAAAAAAAAGAATTTTCTTCATATTGGCTCAAAGACAATTATTACGCTAAGATATAAGGAAAAAGAAAAGAAAATTAATCCAGATCAAATTCCTCATCATAAATGAAGATGTAGGATGCTCCAACAATTAAACCGCCAAAACCTTGTTCAAGTATTTGCCAAGAAAGGTCAATTGCAATATTTTTCAAAGTTAAATTGCTGTTAAAAGAAATGCCAAAAACTAAAGCAATCATATAAAGCAATATTCCACAAGATGCACCAACTAGAAAACCTCTTAAAACGGGCTTTGCCTTGTACTTTGTTTTAAAAAATTTTAATTGGTAGACCTTGTTAATAAGAAAACCCAAAGCGAAATAAACAACTCCTGCACTAACTAGGAATATTCCTTTAGGATATGAAATTCTTGAAAAATCGGTAAGAAGAACTCCATGCCAAAAGAAGGAAAGCCCAAACATGAAGATTGAAGCTAGCAACCAAGAAACATAAAACCTCATTGAAAGCATCTACACTTAATTTTATACCACAAAGGTAAAACGATTTTTCCACTCAAAGACAAAAATCGGATTTCGTTATTTCCCTGATAATGCTTTGGCTTGTTGCATGTACTTGTTTGCCATGTCGTTGTTCCCTTTCTTGGAAAACGCATAAGCCATATTTTGGTAAAACTCCGGAAACTTAGGATTCATTTGAATGGCAGCATTAAAATAGTTCATGGCTTCATCCAAATTTTTTTCTCCAAACTGTGGGCTCATCATATACTTTCCAAGAAAAGCTTTTCCCATTTTGTTGTACACATGCTCATTGGGTCCAGCATAACTCATACTTGTTTCATAGCTTTTCAAAGAAAAATCAAATTGCTGTGTATTTAGGTATGCATCTCCCATTACTTCATAAGCCATACTGTTATTAATCTTATGCTTTATAGAAAGTGACAAGGATTTTATAGCATTATCAAAATCATTCTTTCTCAAATAAGTTAATCCTAAATAGAGATATGAATAAAAGTTTTCGGGACGTAACTGAATTGATTTATTGAAATTCGTTATTGCATTATCAAAATCACCAGATTCGGTTTGAGCCATTGCCATTGCTCTACATGGCTCTTCGTCTAAAGGATTATACGCTGCTGCTTTTTTAAAACTTTCGATTGCTTCTGGCAACTTTCTTTGGTCCATCAATCTGTATCCATCAGGTAAAAAAGTATTTTCAACTTTTACAATTGCAGCCAATGGCACATCATCAACCTTTATAACATGAATAGTTCCTTTTGGTGGGAAATAACCATTTTTAAGTTGTGTTGGAGAAAGTGTTCGTGTAGTCCAAATTGCATAATCGTATTTTTGTTTGCCCCACTCCGATTCTCTTGCCCACAAAACTTTAACGCTATCAGTCATTTTTTCAGAATAGTATGAAAGCGATTGAGTAACATTATTTGAAGCAACTGCAGTTCTTTTTGTTTTCACTTCCGGATCATTTTCAATCAACCATTCTATCGCCTCTTTCGGAGATTGACACCAATAATCTGTTTCATAATTTCCATAAGCACCATTAACTCCGCCTACAAATTCATTGTAATAAACATATTCATAAGGATGATTTTTTACCATCCAATACCCTACTCTACCTAACAAAATAAATAAAACAGAAGCAACAGCAATTCTAATTGCCTTTTTATTTATAGAAAGTAAATTATCCCAGCCATAAGCAGCAAGCACAACCATTGGGGAATAAACAAAAAGCATGTGTCTCCAACTGCTATATACTGCCGAATGTTTGTAAATCAAATAAGTAATCGGAAAAATTAAAGTGAATATTAAAATTCCAAAAAAGAATTTTTTTGCAGATGAAAAAGCATCTTTAAAAGAGACAAGAAAACCTAAAATAATAAACAAGGGAGCTGTTATCGCAATTGATTTAGGAACATAATACCAAGGAAAATCTTTCATGTAATACCTTTTGCCTTCGAACAATTCCCAAATATGTACCAATGAAAATTTCTCAAAACCCGATAAAGATTTTAATGGATTACTTAAAGGAGATTGAAGTGCATAAGGCCAAATAATAATTCCGATTAAATATGCCAACGCACCAACAACACCTATGTTTTTCAATAAAGAAAATCCTTCTTTCAATGAATTTTTCAATCCATTTTTACGAGTAAGATAAAGCCAGTAAAGCCCAGCAAACATTACTAAATAGGCAATCAATAGAAGCCCGCCAATTCTTATACTCAGCGTTATTCCTATTGAAACTGTTAACAAAAATAATGTTCTTGCTGATGGCTTAGGAAGTTCAAGAAGATATTTAACAATGAAATATAAACTTGTAATATAGAATGCTGCAAAAGGAATATCTTTTTGATTATTCATGCTGTGTCCAAAATAGAAAGGAGAAAGCAACATAAATAAAAATGCAAGGCAAGCCATTCTCCAATTACCAAGTTTGCGTGCAAGTAATCCCGTAAAAAGCAAACCAATACAACCAAAAAGAGAAATTACAATGTGCCTTGTTTCGTATAGTCCGAAAGGAGAAATATATTTTGCCACAACTACACAAAGTAAATTGACAAATGGACCATAATTAACCAAATGGCTATTTACACCAGCATTTTCATCCAAGCAACTTTTATCTTCTCCAAAGGTTTTGAAATAATTAAAAACCTTTTCAAAATAAATATGGTCTTGAGGTTCATCCATTGTAATTCCATAATCGAAACTCAAGTATGGAATAAAGATGAAAGAAATTAAAACAAGTAAATAAAACAGAAGTCTATAAAAGGAATGATTTTTATTTGTAGCTAACTCTCCTGTGTTGCCTTTTAATTGCTTAATATCATTAAATCCTTGCTTTAATCTGCTGATGAAATTATTTTTCCAAGCATTTATACTTGCAAAAAAATTCTTTAAGCTTTCAGTTATGGCAATTTTACTTTTGAAAACACCTACATAAAACAAGTAAATAAAAAATGCTGTGTAAATGAGCCCAAACTTCATCCATTCAGGTGAAAAACCTTTAACAGATGCGAACGCATATAAAGTAATCAGCGTTAATATATAGAAAACAATTTTGTTCATTTCAATTATAAATTTATTGTTTGTTTCAGTTGCTTAAAAAGTTTTATGCCATGTTTAGCAAAAGAAAATGTTTTAACGCTTGCAACTCCGCCCATTCTTTGGCGAAAATGGATGTTAATCCATTTTATTCCAAAATACTTTTTCTGAAATACTGAGATTAAAATATTGGCTAAATAAAAATCAGATGGAACTTTGTCTACTATATCCTTCAAAGCGTCTTTGTGCATTAATCGGTAAGGAACATTAGCATCTCTTACCCAAACTCGTGTAGCAAAAAATACAAACAAAGTAACAATTCTTGAAACTAAAAAACGCTGAAATCCATCATCTCTACTTTTTCTATAACCATATACTACTTTACTGTGTTCCGCTTCTTTTATTAAATCCGAAAAATATTTAGTATCGCATTGTCCATCGCTATCAATCTGAAAAACCCACTCTGCATTGTTTTGCAAAGCAATTCGATAACCTTCAACACAAGTCTGACCATGACCACTATTGGGTTTATCAACAATTTTTATGTTTTTATCTTTCGTTTCAAACTCCTTTAGTATCTTTAAGGTATTGTCTTTTGAGCCATCGTTTAAAATGCAAAGTGTATAACCAAAAGAATACTTGGCTAACTCTTGTCGCCACTCTTCTATAACTTTTGGCACACATTCATGCTCATTGTAAACAGGCATTATCACCCACAAATTATTCATTGATGCACTCCCTTTTTATTTTTTTAAATGTGAGTAAAGCAGTTTCAATTGCTTCATCGGTATTCATATAAACATATTGCGCTAATCTTCCAGCAAAATAAACTTTCTTTCTTTTTGTTTCTTCATCTGCAAGCACTTTATACTTTGAATAAAGTACCCGATTTTCTTCTGCCGGAATTGGATAATATGGGTCTCCAACGCTTTTAGGGTATTCGAAAGAAACTACAGTATTAGGATGTTTTTGTCTTGTAACGTGCTTTATCTCTACCGTTCGGGTATACTCATGCTCATTAGGATAATTAATTTGAACGCAAGGTTGTCTGTATTCTTCTTTGTATTCAACAAAATCAAACTCAAGCGAACGCCAAGGCAATTTTCCAAATTGAAAATTAAAATATTCATCAACTGCTCCACTATAAACAGTAGCTTTTACATTAGGAAGAGAGTCTTTTATAGATTTATAATCTGTATTTAGTTGCACCGTAATATTTGGATTTTCAATCATCTTTTTAAACATGGCTGTAAATCCATCTGCTGGAGTCAATTGAAATTTGTGATCTACGTATCTTTCATCTTCATTAAAACGAACAGGAATTCTACCACAAACAGAAGCGTCTAAATCCTTTGGATGCTTTTCCCACTGCTTTAATGTATATCCTAAATAAAAAGACTCATACATCTTTTGTCCTACTCTCGATAACACAAACTCTTCTGAATTGTTTGGTTTTTCTATTTTCAAACGAAGTTTTTCTAAATATTCTTTTGCCGAATCAGGGTTGAAATTTTCTCCGAAAAACTTTCTTAAGGTATTTAGATTAATCGGAAATGGATATAATTCGCCACCTACAGAACTTTTAACAATGTAGTTTCCAGGAATCCAAGAAGTAAAAGCAGACAAGTAATCAATTAATTCTTTTTTATTTGTACGAAAATAATGTGGCCCATATTGATGAACCAATACACCACTTTTATGAGTTTGGTCAAAACAATTACCAGCCAAGTGATTTCGTTTGTCAATAATCAAAACTTTCCAGCCAAGTTCGTTAGCTGCACGTTCAGCAATTACGCAACCCACAGGACCTGCCCCAACAATCAATAAATCGTAATTTTTTTCCATTTTTTAGAAAGGATGACAAATATAACCAAACAATCTTTTGCAAAATCATTATTTATAACTTTGCCCGAATGTGTTATAGCAAACAAATACTTACAATTATAAAGCAATTGCTTCTGCTGTTGCTCATATATGCTTTATGTAGGATTCTATTCTTTGCATTTAATCACAAATCTTTTGCAGATGTTGGTTTTGTTGATTTTAGTCTTATTTGCATAAAAGCATTGCGCTTTGACATTTCTACTATTATACTCACAAATGCAATTTATATACTTGCACTTTTATTACCTTTTCGATTTATTGCTAACGAACGATTTCAAAACATTTTAAAATACTTCTTTGTTGCTACAAATTCAATTGCAATACTTGCCAATTGTATTGATTTTGCTTACTTTCCTTACATTCAAAAGAGAACAACAGCAGAAGTATTTCAACTCTTCACACTAGGAGATGATGTTTGGCAATTGCTACCTTCTTTCATTATTGACTTTTGGTTTGTGCCGATATTCTGGATTCTACTAACTTTTGTTCTCTTTAAATTATACCAAAAACCAACTCCAACACACGAACAAAAATCATCTTTAATTAAAACTATTTCTTTATTTCTTGTTTCTATTTTTGTTCTTATAATTGGCTACAGAGGAGGATTTCAGCTAAAACCAATAAGTATAATTTCTGCTGCTGAATCAACCGAAAGCAAGTACATACCATTAATCATCAACACTCCATTTTCAATAATAAAAACTTATGGACAAGGTGAATTAGAAGAGAAAAAATATTTTGATTTTTCAGAAATATCAAAAACATACAACCCCTTAAAAGCTGGCTCAAAAGAGCCATTCAATAAAAAGAATGTTGTTTTGATAATTCTTGAAAGCTTTTCAAAAGAGTTTATTGGAAGTTTGAGTGGAAGAAAAACGTACACGCCCTTTCTAGATTCACTTATCAAACAAAGTGTAGTATTTGAAAATGCATTTGCCAATGGCAAAAAATCAATGGAGGGAATTCCGGCAATAGTAGCGGGCATTCCGACATTAATGAATGAACCTTATATTACTTCAACTTATGGAAGCAATAAAATAAACTCACTTCCAAATTTATTAAAAGAGCAAGGATTTCAATCCGCTTTTTATCATGGCGGAACAAATGGGACAATGGGCTTTGATGCATTTTGCAACATTGCAGGCTATGATAAATATATAGGAAGAACAGAATACAACAATGAAAAAGATTTTGATGGAAACTGGGGAATATGGGATGACAAGTTTCTGCAATTTTTTTCTTCAAGTTTAAACACAACTAATGAACCCTTCTTCTCTACTGTGTTTACACTTTCCTCTCACCACCCTTACAATGTGCCTAATGAATTTAAAAGTATGTTTGAGGAAGAAGAACTACCAATCCATAAAAGCATACGTTATGCGGATTATTCTTTGAGAAAATTCTTTGAAGAAGCATCAAAAGCAAAATGGTATAACAACACATTATTTGTTTTAGTTGCTGACCACACAGGAGTTTCAAACGATGGCTTTTACAATAACTCTGTAGGAACTTTTGAAATTCCGATTATATTTTATTCTCCTGCGATGCTAAAGCCAGAAAGAATTACAAAAGTGGCGCAGCAAATAGATATTATGCCTTCTGTTCTATCCTTGCTAAACTATCCAAAGGATTATTTTGCATTTGGAAACAACTTGTTCGATTCTACCCAAACAACTTTTGCGGTACAATATGCAAACAGCAGCTATCAGCTTATTAATGATACGGAAGTGTTGCAATTTGATGGAACAAACAAAACAAGTGTTTACAATTACAAAGCAGACAGCTTGCTCACAAAAAATATTTCAGGAAATGGGAATAACGCTGAAGTGCTTTTGAAATCAATCATTCAAACGTATAATAATTCCTTGCTGAAAAATAAAATGACCATAGAAAAGTGAAAAAGAAGATTCTATTTATTATCAACCCTATTTCAGGAAA
>CAYPEC010000016.1:0-12195 GCA_964409625.1 uncultured Bacteroidia bacterium
TTTTTTCATGTGATTTTATTTTAAATTTTTAAACTCGAACTCTTAAAATGATATTTCAAATGTAATAAAAGATTTTGACTCTTTAATACAATAAAGTTATAGACGAATAGTGAAAATAAAAAGTTGCCTGAAAAAAATTAATATGCCCTCACATTTTTTCCTTCCATGTAGTTGATGAAGGAACGATTTACAACTTTATTTCCGCCCCAAGTTGGGTAGTCTCCGCTAAAGTACCAATCGCCTGAATGATTTGGGCAAGCATTGTGCAAACCTTCAATAGATTGATAAATAATTTCAACTTCAGCTTTGATATCAGATGGACGAAGGAGTTCGCTGATTTTTTGTGAAATTTGTTCTGCAGTAAATGGCTTATAAATTTCTTTCACCACATTTTGGATTTTATCTTTTGGAAGTTCATCTTGCGCTTTTGCCTTTTCATAAACTTCCTCTAAAATATTTTCTTTGAAGTTTTCTTTTAGTAAAGCAACAGCAGCTTGAAAAGCAACAAAATCGCCTAATTTCGCCATATCAATTCCATAGCAATCTGGATAACGAATTTGTGGTGCTGATGAAACAACAATTATTTTCTTTGGACCAAGTCTGTCGAGAATTTTTAAAATACTTTGCTTTAATGTTGTTCCTCTTACGATGCTATCATCAATCACCACTAAATTATCTACGCCTTTGTTGATTACACCATAAGTAGTATCGTAAACATGCGAAACTAAATCATCTCTCTGCGCATCTTGTGTGATAAAGGTTCTGAGCTTTGCATCTTTCAATGCAATTTTTTCAGCTCTGATTTTTACAGCTAAAATTTCAGAAAGTATTGGGTCGGCTACTTTATTTCCCAACTTTAAAATTTCCATTTTCTTTACTGTATCCAAATAATTTTCCAACCCATTCATCATACCATAAAATGCAACTTCGGCAGTATTTGGAATAAATGAAAATACTGTATTTTTTATATCATAATCAATCGCTTTTAGCGTAGAAGGAACTAGAAATCTTCCTAATTCTTTTCGTTCTTCATAAATATCCTTGTCGCTTCCTCTTGAAAAATAAATTCGCTCAAACGAGCAAGATGTTTTTTCTCTTGGTGTACGAACTTTTTTTTCTGAAACGGTTCCATCTCTCTTAATAATTAAAGCATGTCCTGGAGCTATCTCTTTAATTTTTTCGATAGGAACATTAAATGCAGTTTGAATAGCTGGGCGTTCAGAAGTAATTACAACCACTTCGTCATCTTGATAATAAAATGCAGGACGAATTCCATTTGGATCGCGAAGAACAAATGCATCGCCATGACCAAATAATCCAGCCATTGCATAGCCACCATCAAATCTTTTTGAAGCTTTTTCTAATACGCTTTGAACATCTAAATGCTCGGCTATAAGCGGAGAAATTTCTTCGTTGCTATATCCTTGTTTTTTATATTCTTTAAATAATCTTTCATTTTCTCCATCCAAAAAATGCCCGATTTTTTCCATCACTGTTACGGTGTCAGCTTTTTCTTTCGGGTGTTGACCAATTTCTACCAATTGCTGAAACAATTCTTCAACGTTTGTTAAATTGAAGTTACCTGCAACTACTATGTTTTTTGTTTTCCAATTACTTTGACGAAGAAAAGGATGGCAATTTTCCATGCTGTTCTTTCCGAAAGTCCCATAGCGAAGATGCCCTAAAAGAAGTTCTCCCGAAAAGGCAACATTCTTTTTTAACCATTCACCATCTTTTAATTTTTCAGGTTTTGTTTTTTGAACTTCAACAAATTTTGCATTTATCTTTTCAAATATTTCCTGAATAGCATTTCTGCTTGTAGAGCGGTAGCGGCTAATGTATTTTGTTCCAGGTTCAGTATCGAATTTAATGTTGGCAACTCCTGCGCCATCTTGTCCTCTGTTGTGTTGCTTTTCCATCAGCAAATACAGCTTGTTTATCCCATAAAGGCAAGTTCCGTATTTTTCGTAGTAATAGTTTAGAGGTTTAAGTAATCGGATGAGGGCTATTCCGCACTCGTGTTTGATTTGGTCGCTCATAACTGTTGGAAAAGGAGTGCAAAGTTACGATTATTTCTCCAAATGAGCATTTAAATGTATTTTCAATTTTTTGTATCTAATCCAAATGCTTATTGGTACGAATATAAAAAGTAGAATATACATATATTTATTTTTATTAGGAGCTGTTGCAAAATAGTAAGATAAAACTAAGACACAAATTACATGCAATACAAAAAGAAAAATCTGGAATTTTTTATTTTTAATATTTCTTAAAAATAGCATAAGAAAAAATGCAATAATGATTATCCCAAAACTTAAATAACTTTCCATTTTAATTGATTTAATTAAACAAATTTACAAAAACATTTCCTTTTTTAAACCAAGCCATTCCAAAGCGGAACCGTTTAATAAAAGTTCTTTAGTTTTATCATCGTAGGGCATTTCTTTGATGAGTTTTCCAGGTTCGTTTTCGCCTAAAGGGAAAGGATAATCGGAGCCAAGCGCAACCCGATTTGCTCCAAACATTTCAACTATGAAATCAAGCATTTTAGGGTCGTGAACTAAACTATCCAACCAAAATTTACCTATGTAATCTCTCGGATTTTTATTGTTGTGTATTGCAACTAAATCTGGTCGGCAATGGAAACCGTGTTCAATTCTGCCAATAGTTGCAGGGAAGCTTCCGCCACCATGTGCAAATGCAACTTTTAGGTTTGGAAGTTTTTCAAAAACACCTCCAAATATCATAGAACAAATTGCTCTTGATGTTTCTGCTGGCATACCTACCAGCCATGGTAGCCAATAGCGTTGAATATGTTGTTCGCCCATCATATTCCAGGGATGGATAAAAATGGCAGCATCAAGTTCTTGTGCTTTTTCGAAAATTGGCATCAATGCAGGAGAGCCTAAATTCCAATCGTCTATTACATGCGAACCAATTTGAACTCCTCTTAATCCTATTTTCATACATCGCTCTAATTCTTTTACCGCAAGGTCTGGAGCTTGCATCGGTATTGTTCCTAAACCGACAAATCGCTTTGGATATTTTTGAACAATACCTGCAATGTGGTCGTTCAAGAACATCGATAAGTCTAAACAATCTTGTGGCTTTGCCCAATAATTAAACATTACTGGAACAGTAGATAAAACCTGAACATGCACATGATGATGGTCGCATTCGCTCATTCTTTTTTCAGCGCTCCAGCAGTTATCTTCAATCTCTCTGAAAAAAGTTCCATCGTCTTTTAACATTTTTGCGCAACAAGGTTTGTGGTGTTCTAATTTTATGAAACCACCATAACCAAATTTTTCTTTCCAGTTTGGAATATTCTCTGGAAGAATATGAGTGTGAATATCTACAGTTAAAAAATTATTCATAAAAAATAATGCTATTTAGCAGCAACTGGTGGAATCATTTCATGTCCGCATTTTTTGCAGGTACGCAACTCTTTGCTCTCGTAGAATTTATCAAAGATCGATTTAAAATCAGTTTCGATATTTTTTAAAACAAAAAGTTCTTCATAGAGTTTATTATTACACTTTTCGCAAAACCACATCAATCCATCTTTCTCGCCATTTTTCTTTTTATGTTCAATTACAAGACCAATTGTATTTGGGCCTCTTCTTGGCTGATGTGGGGTTTTAGGGGGTAACATAAATATTTCTCCTTCATTAATTGGAACATCAACAGCTTTTCCTTCTTCCTGAATTCCTACAACAATATTTCCTTCCAATTGAAAATAAAATTCTTCTCCTTCATTGTAGTGGTAATCTTTTCGAGAGTTCGGACCTCCAACTACCATTATAATAAAATCAGCATCTTTATATACTACTTTATTACCAACAGGGGGCTTTAACAAATGACGATTATCGTCAATCCATTTTTTGATACTAAATGCTTTTTGAATTGCCATGAGATTTTTTTTGATGTTACTAAGGTAAAGATTTTTTTATGTTTCGAGTTTAAATTTACTATCGGCTCTATTCGTATATTCGTCCCGAAGTTTCGGGATAATTCGTTATTCAAAGATTTATGAATGTAGATTTGAAAAATAAAAAAGCTCTTGTTTGTGGCAGTACACAAGGTATTGGAAAGGCAGTTGCAATTGAACTTTCAAAACTTGGAGCAGATGTAGTTTTGCTTGCACGAAATGAAGAATCTTTAAAAAGTACATTAAAAGAATTGGATAATTCAAAAAATCAAAAACACGATTTTATTGTTGCCGATTTTTCTCAGCCAGAAATATTGAAACAAAAAATTGAAAAACATGTTTCAGAAAACACGATTAATATTTTGGTGAATAACACTGGAGGTCCTGCTGGAGGTTCAATAACAGAAGCCAAAATAGAAGAGTTCACACAAACTTTTTCAAATCATCTTATTTGTAATCATATCTTAATGCAAGTTGTTATTGAGGGAATGAAAAAATCGGGATATGGCAGAATCATCAATATTATTAGTACTTCTGTGAAACAACCATTGAAAGGACTTGGAGTTTCAAATACAATCAGAGCTGCTGTTGCCAATTGGTCAAAAACATTAAGTCTGGAACTTGCTCCCTTTGGAATTACTGTAAACAATGTACTTCCGGGTGCTACCAAAACTCAACGGCTTTCTTCATTAATTGAAAATAAATCTAAAAAAGTTGGGAAATCAATTCAGGAATTAGAGCACGAAATGCTTTCTGAAATTCCAATGAATCGTTTTGCCGATGCTACTGAAATAGCAAATGCAGTGGCATTTCTGGCTTCGCCTGCCGCAAGTTATATCACAGGAATTAATATTCCTGTTGATGGTGGAAGAACAGGTAGTTTATAAATAGTCGTTAGCCAAATTTGCTAATTCGCTTCTTTCGCCTTTTTCAAGTGTAACATGAGCATAAAGTGATTGACCTTTTAATCTGTCAATCAAATAGGATAGACCATTACTTTGTGTGTCGAGATATGGCGTATCTATTTGAAAAATATCTCCTGTGAAAACAATTTTCGTATTTTCTCCTGCACGACTGATGATAGTTTTTACCTCATGTGGAGTAAGATTTTGCGCTTCATCTACAATGAAAAATACATTTGATAAACTTCTTCCCCTTATGTATGCAAGTGGACACACAACTAATTTTTCATTTTCCACCATTTCATTAATCTGCTTAAACTCTTTATCTTTTTCTGCAAATTGACTTTTGATATATTTTAAATTATCCCACAATGGTTCCATGTAAGGATTAAGTTTTGATTTTATATCTCCAGGTAAGTACCCAATGTCTTTGTTGCTAAGTGGAACAACTGGTCGGGCAAGATATATTTGATGGTAATTTCTTCTTTGCTCCAATGCTCCAGCAAGTGATAAAAGTGTTTTCCCTGTTCCGGCAACACCTTGAAGTGTCAATAATTTTATTTCTGGATTTAAAATAGCATCGAGTGCAAATGCTTGTTCAGCATTGCGAGGGTTTATCCCAAATGCTGAATTCTTTTTAACTCTTTCAATAAGATTTGATATAGGATTAAAGTGTGTCAAAACAGATTTTTGACCACTTTTTAGAATGAAATAATGGTTTGCAACTGGCTTTAATTTTTTAAGAACCTTTTCAACAGTTGACTGACTTTTTTCATAAACTTCATCAATAATTTCGCTCGGAAGTTTATCTACAAAAGTTCTTCCTTTATATAATTCGTCTACTTCTTTTATTTTTCCAGTTTCATAATCTTCTGCGACCAAATTCAGCGATTTTGCTTTAAGTCTGAGATTAATATCCTTAGTAACGAGTATAACTTTTTTTTCGGGGTTTTGCTCGGCAATATGTAGCGCACAATTAATTATTCGATGGTCTGCTTTGTGTTCTCCAAAAACTCTGGAAGCATCAATTTTACTTGATTGACGCATTTCAATTTTGAACATTCCATGACCTTTCCCATTAATATTTACCCAGTCTTGTAGCGTGTTTTTCCCTGAGATTTTATCAATGTATCTGATAAATTCTCGGGCAGCAAAATTTTTGGTATCGTTACCTTTTTTGAAATTATCAAGCTCTTCTAAAACTGTTATGGGTATTACAACATCATGTTCTTTGAAGTTTTTTATTGCATTGTGGTCATAAATAATAACCGATGTGTCAAGCACAAAAATTTTTTTCTCCTTATTATCTTTCATCATAATGAAAAGAACTTTAGTTTAAATAATATTTTCAAAACTATGTAAACAAAAAATGATTTTATTGGTTATGTAATAAAATAATTAACAAAGATTTGTTACAAACGTGAATAACTTTTTTGAAGCGTTTGGATTTTGAATAATTTGTTCGTACCTTAGCGACTGATAAAAACTAAAAAGCATGAAAATGAAAAAAACACTTACTCTATCTGTTGCAGTTTTAACATCTGTAAGTTTTTCTTTTGCGCAAGAATGGATAAAGAAAATAGATGAGAAAAATCCTAATTTCTACGAAATTCAAAAGGCATTTTATAAAGAAAATAAAAATGTAACCCCTAATCGTGAAGAAGAATCAAAAAGGATTCTTGGAATTTTTAAAAGAAAAAAGGAAAAAGTAAAGTTGGAAAAAGGAGAAGAGGGCGAAACAAAGTTTTCTCAGTTTAAGCGTTGGGAGTATTTTATGAAAAACAGAATTATGCCTGATGGTACTTTCCCCGATCCTTCAATAGCATATAATGAATATGAAAAAATGCAAACTTCTCAATCATCATCAAAATCGATGATGGTAGGAAATGGTAATTGGACAATTTTGGGCCCCCAAGCAAATATTACTACTGGGGGTAATATGGGACGACTAAATTGTGTGACTTTCTTACCTGGGAATAGTAATGTTGTATTTGTTGGAGCAGCATCTGGTGGAATGTGGCGTTCAAATGATGCCGGTGCAACTTGGGCTACTACAACAGATAAATTAGGTTCTATTGGTATAAGTGATATTGCGATTGACCCTTCAAATACAAATACAATATACATTGCAACTGGAGATTGTAATTCAGCGGGTAGTATTACCCAAAATTGCTACTCAATTGGAGTTATGAAATCTACAGATGGGGGAGTAACTTGGAAACAATCGGGTTTACAGTATGCTCAAAGTCAAGCGAGATATATTAATAGACTTTTAATTAATCCAACTAATCCTAATATTCTTTTTGCGGCTACATCTACAGCTATATTTAAAACCACTGATGGTGGTAATATGTGGTACAGTGTGTTTTCGGGAAATGTTAGAGATATGGAATTTAAAGCAGATGATCCGAATACAATTTTTGCTGTTACAACAGGTTTTTACAAGAGTACAAATGGTGGTGCATCTTTTTCTCCGACTTCAACGGGTCTTCCAGCTTCTTCTGGTGTTAGAAGAATGTCAATGGCTGTAACTGCTGCCGATGCTAATTATATATATATATTAGTGGCTAATACAGATGGTAGTACTAATGGGGTTTATCGTTCAACAAATGGCGGAACTACTTTTGCAGCAAGAAACACAACTACAGATATTTTTGGTAGCAATAATCAGGGTTGGTACGATATAACAGTAGATGTAGCTCCAACAAATAGAGATATTGTATATGTTGGTGGGGTTTATACATACAAATCAACAAATGGTGGAACGACACTAAATGGAGTATATAGTACTCATGCTGATATTCATAATATAAAATTTATTCCAGGATCTTCAACCACTTTATGGATTGCTTGTGATGGAGGTATTTTTAGAACTTTGGATGGAGCGGCTTCTATGAGTGATAGAAGCAAAGGATTAGGGACTAATCAGCCATATAAAATTGGAACTTCTCAACTTTCTTCTAAACTTATGGCTGGATTACAAGATAATGGTACTATATTGTATAGTGGTTCTGGTTGGACTGAAGTAGGGGGGGCTGACGGGATGGATTGTTTTATAGATTGGTCGAATGATAATGTGATGTATTCTTCAATTTATAATGGAGATTTATACCGATCGACCAATGGAGGAGGTGCCTTTTCAGGAATTAATACAGGCATAACTGAAACAACTCAATGGTTAACCGTTTGGCAACAAAGTCCTCAAAGAGCCAATACACTTTATGCCGGATTTCAAAGTATTTGGTATTCTACAAATAGAGGTACCAATTGGAGCAAACTTCCCTTTAGTCCTTCTGGATCAGATTGTGAAGCAATATGTGTAGCGCCATCAGATACTAATTATATATATGTATCAAAAGGTTCTACATTATATAGAACTACAAATCACGGAGCTACGGCTTGGGTAACTAAATCGCCAGCTTCAGCAGGAGGTAATATTACAGGGATAACAGTAAGCAATACTAATCCATTAAAATTATGGGTAACTATTTCAGGATTTGTTTCAGGTAAGAAGGTTTGGGCGTCTGCGGATGGAGGAGATACTTGGACAAATTATTCAGATGGTTTACCAAATATGCCAGCAAATTGTATAGTTTATCAGAACGGGTCTTCTAATGATGCAGTATATGTTGGTACTGATATTGGGGTTTTTTATAGAGATAATGCACTCAGTCAATGGGTTTCTTTTAATAATGGATTGCCTAATGTTATTATTTTTGATTTAGATATTAATTATTTTTCTTCAAAACTTAGAGCGGGTACTTGGGGCCGTAGTATGTGGGAGACTGATTTATACACAGTCGCTTCTGTTAAACCTACAGCACAATTTAGTTCTAATTATTTAGAAATATGTCCAGCAGGATCAATAGAGTATTTTGATAAAACAAGCCAATCTCCAACTTCATGGGAATGGACTTTTTCAGGAGGAGTGCCATCAACTTCAACTCTTCAAAACCCTATAGTAAGTTATGCTACTCCAGGATTATATGATGTAAAGTTAAAAACAACAAATGCTTTTGGTTCAGATAGTATAACTACTACTTCATACATGAATGTTAAAACGCCCCCAACAATTTCAGCGGGTAATGATGTTGCTATTTGCTCTGGTCAATCGGTTCAGTTAACTGCAACAGGAGGAACATCTTATTCGTGGACTCCATCAACCGGGTTAGATGATAGATACTTGTCAAATCCTACTTTTTCGGGTACTTCAACTAGAACATATACGGTAACAGGAGCTTCAAATACGGTTTGTACAAGTACAGACGCAATTCAAGTAGTCGTTTATACTGTGGCTCCAGCAATCTCATCTATTACACAAGGTGGTAATATTTTAACATGTTCATTGGCTGGAACGGGAATAACTTACCAATGGTATCTTAATGGAGGTTTAATTTCAGGGGCAAACTCTGTTACATATGATGCTTCAGCTACAGGTGATGGTGATTATACGGTGATGGTAACTAACCCATGCGGTTCAACACTTTCAAATTTGCTAACAGTAACAGGGGTAGGAATTAATGTAAATAATTTAGATAATTATGTAACTATTTCACCGAATCCAAACAATGGAGTTTTTACTATAAACATAAAATCGATAGCTAAAGAAAATTATACTTTATCAATTACAAATGTTTTAGGTCAATTGGTTTATACAGAGTCTTTGTCTAATAATTCTGCAGAGTATATTAAGCAATTTGATTTAGCTAAAAATGGTAAAGGAGTTTATTTTATTGGTCTGAAAAACAATACAAATCAACTACAAAAGAAAATTGTAGTTCAATAAATTATAAATAATAAAAAATCCCTTCAAATTTGAAGGGATTTTTTATGTAAATAAAACTTATTATGAATAAAAGAAAATTCTTTTCGTTACTATTAGTGTCAACTTCTTTTGTGACTGCTAATGCTCAAACTTATCTGCAAAAGATGAGAGATCCTAATGCTAATTTTTATGATATTCAAAAAGCATTTTATGCAGAAACGAAAGAAAAAATTCATGATAAAGAAACTGAAAAAAAGAATTTATTATGGATGTTTAAGAAAAACAGAATAAGAACAGAAAAAGAGGAAGAAAGAGAAGCTCAATATTCTCAATTTAAAAGATGGGAGTGGTATTGGCAAGATAGACTAATGCCAGATGGAAGTTTCCCTAATTCTGCTGATATATACAACGAGTTTGAAAAATATACTGGCAACAAAGGGTCTTCAAAAATTATGGTAGGTAATGGCAATTGGACTTCCTTAGGACCACAGAATACCTCCATTTCTGGCGGTAACATGGGAAGACTTCAAGTTGTAAGATTAATGCCTGGTAATAACAATGTTATATTTGTAGGAGCTGCTGTTGGTGGTATGTGGCGTTCAAATGATGCAGGTGCAACTTGGTCTACAACAACTGATAGATTAGGTTCAATAGGTGTAAGTGATATTGCAATAGACCCATCTAATACAAATACCATATATATAGCAACAGGAGATAAAGATGCTGGTGATTGCTATTCTGTTGGAGTTTTGAAATCAACTGATGGTGGAGCAACATGGAAGCAAACGAGTTTGACATATGCAATAAGTTCCGGCAGAAGCATAAGCAGACTCCTTATTCATCCAACAAATACAAATACTTTGTTTGCTTCGACCTCTGGAGGAATTTATAAAACTACAGATGGTGGAAATGCCTGGTACAATGTTTCAAATGGAAATTATGATGCCATGGAGTTTAAAACGGATGACCCTAATACTATATTTGCTTGCGGTACCTCATTTGCTATAAGTACAAATGGCGGAAAAAGTTTTTCAGGGGGCTCTACAGGATTTCCTACAAGCATAGGTAGGTCAATACTTGCTGTTACACCTATTGACCCAAATTATATTTATGTTTTAGCAGCAGATGGTGGTGGTGGAACCAAAGGAGTTTACCGTTCTACAGATGCAGGTGCTACTTTTACATTAAAAAATAGTTCAACAGATTTTTTCGGGAGTAATAGCCAAGGTTGGTATGATATTACAATTGCAGTTACTCCTACTAATAAGGATATTGTAACTGCAGGAGGTATATCTTCATATCGTTCTACAAATGGAGGTACTACTTTTTCATGGAGAGGGTCTTTTCACGTTGATCAACATAATTACTTGTATCAACCCGGAAGTGCCGTTATTGGCTATGCTATAAGTGATGGAGGTATATTTAAAACAATAGATGGAGGTAATAATTATACAGATATTAGTAAGGGATTAAGAATTGCTCAACAATATAAGCTCGGAGTTGCGCAAACGAATGCAAACGTTATAATTGCCGGACATCAAGATAATGGTTCAAATCTATACAAATCGGGTGTATGGTCTGCGGTGTTAGGCGGGGATGGGATGGATTGCTTTATAGATTGGTCAAATGCCAATGTTATGTACGCTTCAAGTCAAAATGGAGGCTTAGCTCGCTCCACAAATGGAGGCGCTAGTTTTATTGGAATTACAAATGGCATTACAGAGGGCGGACCTTGGGTTACACAATGGATGCAAAATACTAAAAGAGCAAATTCAATTTATGCGGGATATCAAAATATTTGGTACTCTGCAGATAGAGGTACAACTTGGGCTACTTTGCCATCTGCTCCTGGCTCAGGTTCGGTTAGTGAAATGATTATGGCACCTTCAGATAGCATGATTATGTACGTTGCTAAAGGTTCCTCATTATATAGAACTTTAAACCATGGATCAAGCTGGACAAATATAACTTCAGGTCTTCCAGGAATAGGTATTTCAGGAATAGCAGTGAGCGATGCGGACCCTCAAAAAATTTGGGTTTCAGTTTCAGATTTTACTGTAGGTAAAAAGGTTTATAGGTCTACAAATGGAGGAGCTTCTTGGGTTAATTATTCTACAGGATTGCCTAATTTACCAACAGGATGTATTGTTTATGAAAATGGTTCGGCAGATGATGGAATTTATTTGGGAACTGATTTAGGGGTATTTTATACTAATAATACTTTAAACCAGTGGGTTTCATTTAACAATGGAATGCCCAATGTAACAGTTACAGATTTGGAAATTTATTATGGAAGTTCGAAAAAAATAAGAGCTGCTACCTATGGTACTGGAACATACGAAAGCGATTTATATACTGTTGCAGCAATAGCTCCAACGTCACAATTTACATCTAATTTCGCAGAAATTTGTCCGGGCGGTTCAATAGAATTTTATGATAAGACTGCCCAATCTCCTACTTCATGGGAATGGACATTTTCAGGGGGGACTCCCACTACATCCAATGTGCAAAATCCAATAGTAACATATGCTACTTCTGGTTTTTATGATGTCAAATTAAAAACAACAAACTCTTTTGGTTCTGATAGTGTAACTACT
>CAYPEC010000016.1:12295-15413 GCA_964409625.1 uncultured Bacteroidia bacterium
TAACTTATCAGTGGTATTTTAATAGTAATCCAATTTCAGGTGCTACAGGAGTTTCTTACGATGCTTCTACAGGAACTGGAAATGGAGATTATACGGTTATGGTAACTAATCCATGCGGTTCAACATTGTCAAATTTATATACAGCAACAGGAGTAGGCATTGATGAAAATAATGTAGATAATTATCTAACTGTATTACCAAATCCGAGCAATGGAATCTTTTCAGTAAACTTAAAATCTTTGGATAAAACCAATTATACTTTATCAATTACAAATGTCTTAGGGCAGGTAGTTTATTCAGAATCGCTTTCAAATTATAGTGGAGAATACGTTAAGCAATTTGATTTAACTAATAATGGCAAAGGAGTTTATTTTATTGGATTAAAAAATAAAACTAATGAACTACAAAAGAAAATAGTAGTTTATTAAATCAAATACTTAAATTTTATAGAAAAAGCCCTGCAATTCGTAGGGCTTTTTTAATGCTCAAAAATATATTGGTATAAATGAGTTAGATAAAAAGTTAATTTGATATTTTTTATTTCATAAAATTACTTAAACTTGCACACGCAAAAAACAACCCATGGTTTCAACCAACAACGCACTTGATTACATTCCAATAGTCTTAATGTTTATCGTAGCTGCTGGGTTTGTTGTTGTAACAATGGTCGCTACCCATCTCTTGGGACCTAAAAGAAAGTCTCAAATTAAGCTTGATACTTTTGAATGCGGAATTGATGTCCAAGGTAATGCACGTATTCCTTTTTCAATTAAATATTTTCTTGTTGCTATTTTATTTGTACTCTTTGATGTAGAAGTAATATTTATGTATCCTTGGGCAGTAAACTTTAAATCTTTAGGTATGCTTGGGTTTATAGAGATGCTCACATTTATTGGATTTCTTTTAGTAGGATTTATATACATAATTAAAAAAGGAGCCCTTAAGTGGGAGTAATTTTTTAGATGTCATCAATAATTAAAAAGCCAGATTATAATATTGCAGTAACACCTGAAGGAATAGAGGGTGCTGGTTTTTTTGCTACCAGTTTAGATAAAGCTGTAGGTTTGGCAAGAAAAAATTCTTTGTGGCCATTACCATTTGCAACTTCGTGCTGTGGAATAGAATTTATGGCTACAATGGGAGCACATTATGATTTAGGAAGATTTGGTTCCGAGCGATTAAGCTTTTCTCCTCGCCAAGCAGACTTGTTGATGGTGATGGGAACGATTGCAAAAAAAATGGGTCCTATTCTTCGTCAGGTTTATGAGCAAATGGCTGAGCCAAAATGGGTGCTTTCAATGGGAGCTTGTGCTTCGAGTGGAGGAATATTTGATACTTACAGTGTACTACAAGGAATAGATAGGATTATACCTGTTGATGTTTATATACCTGGCTGTCCGCCCAGACCAGAACAGGTTATAGATGGTATTATTAAAATACAGGAATTAGTTGGAAAAGAATCTTTAAGAAGAAGAAATTCTCCAGAGTACAAGGAAATGTTGGCTAAATACGGAATAGAATAAAACTACGAAAAACGAATTGATACGAAATTACGAATAGAAAAAACTTTGCGTCTTAGTGCCTTTGCGGTGAAAATTTAAAGTGGAAGATAATTTATTAAATACGGTTTCAGAAAAATTAAAATCAAATTTTGGAGATTCAATTATATCTTCTGAAATGTCTTATGATTTTCCCGTTTTCATTATTAAAAAAGATAAAATTTTTGATGTGCTTAAATTCTTGAAAGAAGATTCGGATTTGAGTTTTAACTTTCTTACAACTTTATGTGGGTTGCATTATCCTGAAAATAAAGGACACGAATTAGGTGTAATGTATCAATTACATAACATGCCTAAAAATTTACGAATTAGATTAAAAACATTCTTTTCAATAAATGATGCTGAAATTCCAACTGTAACTCCTTTGTTTGCAACTGCAAACTGGATGGAAAGACAGGAATATGATTTTTTTGGAATTAAATTTAAAGGACATCCTAATTTGAAAAGAATTTTAAATATGGATGAGATGAATTATTTTCCAATGAGAAAAGAGTTTCCATTAGAAGATGCTTCGCGCGATGATAAAAACGATACAATGTTTGGTAGATAATGAGTAGCAAGATTCAATATACTACAGGAAATAAATTTATTGACCCAAAAACGGGCGAAGAAAGAGAATTTTCTACGCTTAACTTGGGACCAACTCACCCTGCTACACACGGAATTTTTCAGAACATTTTAAAAATGGATGGAGAAATTATTTTAGATGCAGAATCTACTATTGGATACATTCACCGTGCTTTTGAAAAACTTGCAGAAAGAAGACCTTTTTATCAAATAACCCCACTAACTGATAGATTGAACTATTGCTCATCGCCAATCAATAATATGGGTTGGCACATGACTGTAGAAAAATTAATTGGTGCAAAAATTCCGAAGAGAGCAGAATACATGAGAATAATTATCATGGAGCTTTCGAGAATAGCTGACCATATTATTTGCAATACAGTTATTGCTGTTGATACTGGAGCAATGACAGGTTTCCTTTATTTATTTCAATGGAGAGAATTTATTTATGAAATATTTGAAGAAATATGTGGTGCACGCTTAACTACAAATATTGGAAGAATAGGTGGAATGGAAAGAGATTTTTCTCCACTTGCTTGGGAAAAAATTAATAAACTGATAAAAGAATTTCCAGCTAAACTTCGCGAGTTTGAAAGTCTGCTTGTACGTAACAGAATATTCATGGATAGAACAATTGCAGCAGGACCAATTTCAGCTGAAATGGCTTTAAATTATGGGTTTACAGGACCAAATTTAAGGGCTGCTGGAGTTGATTATGATGTTCGTGTGATGAACCCGTATTCATCTTATGAAGATTTTGATTTTATTGTTCCTGTTGGAACAAATGGAGATGTTTATGATAGATTTATGGTTCGTCAACAGGAGATGTGGGAGAGTTTAAAGATTATTGAAAAGGCAGTGAAGAATATGCCTGATGGTTCTTTTCATGCAGATTTACCTGAATTTTATTTACCTCCGAAAGAACAAGTTTATAATAATATGGAAGCATTAATTTACCATTTCAAAATTGTGATGGGTGAAAGTGATGTTCC
>CAYPEC010000017.1:0-8808 GCA_964409625.1 uncultured Bacteroidia bacterium
GCATTTGTAGCTGTATCGCCTTTTACTCCAGGTTCTGAGTATGTAATTTCCAATTCAACAAAAACAGGTGCTTCAGCCATAATAGCATTGTCTTCTTCAAAAGAAACTTTTATTTCCATTCCTTCTTTTAAATAATTTGCGCTATCTCCAAGCAATGATTTATTTAGGTAAACTTGTTCATATGTCTCATTATCCATAACCACAATTAAATCTCCTTCGGGATAAATAAATTGCATCATTTTGTACTCAACACGAACCACCTCAACAGATTCGCCTGAACGGAAGCGGTTTTCAACAATTTTACCATTTTTCAAATTTCGCATTCTTGCTTGGTAAAATGCTCTTAAGTTTCCGGGTGTGCGGTGTTGATATTCTTCAATACGACATAATTCTCCATTGAATCTTATTACTGTACCAACATTGATGTCTCCTGTATCCATTGTGTTTTAAATTTGCTTGTTTTTAAATTCGGACTGCAAATTTAGTTTAATTCGCGATATGTACAAAATTAGAAAGCGTTTCATCTATCTTTGCGCCCCTTATGCAGTGGCAAGATTTTAAATATCATTTTAGAAAAACCTATTTGTTGGCTTATCCTGTTTGTCTTAGTCAGTTGGGGCATGTGATGGTGGGTGTTGTAGATACTGCTTTTGTAGGGCAAATAGGTACTGTTGAGCAAGCGGCAGTTTCTTTGGCGAATAGTGTTTACATTGTATTTTTGGTATTTGGTATTGGTGTTTCGTATGGCATTACTCCACTTGTAGCTGCTATGGATAGTGAGAAAAAATTCGATGATATTTCTTCCATTCTTAAAAATGGATTATTTGTAAACTTTATCATAGGCATTATTTTATTCCTTCTTTTATTTGCAAGTTCTCCATTCTTTAAATATTTAAACCAGCCCAAAGATGTTTTGTTAAATGCCATTCCGTTTTTTAATGTGATGATATTTTCATTGATTCCATTGAGCATTTTTTTTACACTCAAACAATTTACCGAAGGATTATCATTAACCAAAATGGCTATGGTAATTAGCATTGCAGGGAATATTATTAATATCATCCTCAACTATGTTTTAATTTTTGGGAAATTAGGGTTTGCCCCAATGGGAGTTATGGGTTCGTGCTGGGCAACTTTTATATCAAGGGTTATAATGGCAGTATGGATGTTTTTATATGTTAGATATTATCAGGTTTTTGCTGTTTACTGGAAAGATTTTTCCGCAAAAAGGATTTTGAAAAATCAAATGAAAAAGATTTTGGATATTGGAATTCCGGCAGGATTTCAATTTGTGTTTGAAGTAGGAGCATTTGCTTTTGCAGCTATTATGATTGGTTGGATTGGCTCTAATGAACTTGCAGCACATCAAATAGCATTGAGTTTAGCAGCTGTTACCTATATGATTGCAAGTGGAATAAGTGCAGCAGCAACTGTGAGAGTAGGAAATTATGTTGGACTGAAAGATAATATTCAAGTGCGTAATGCAGGATTCTCTGCATTGTTAATGGTTTTAGGGTTTATGTTTTCGTGCGCCTTGCTTTTTATTGTGTTCAAAAATATTTTACCACATTACTTCAGTTTAAACCAAAATGTAATTGAGATATCTTCTTCGTTGCTTGTTATTGCTGCAATTTTTCAGCTATCAGATGGAGCACAAGTCGTAGGGCTTGGAATATTAAGAGGATTAAAAGATGCTAAAATTCCTACTTACATTACACTTTTTGCTTATTGGGTTGCAGCTCTACCTGTGAGTTATGTTTTAGCATTCAAATTTAATATGGGTATTCAGGGAATATGGATTGGTTTGCTTTTAGGGCTCACACTGGCTGCTCTTTTCCTTTATTACCGTTTTAATAGAATCAGCAAAAGAATAATTTCTTAAACTTCTTCTACTACAAATCCTACTTTGTTTAAATCATTCCAAAAATTAGGATACGATTTTGCCACAACATCTGGATTATTAATTTTTATTTCATCGAATATTAAAGCAAGAGGAGCAAGGCTCATAGCCATTCTGTGGTCTTCATAAGTAAGAAACTCGGATTTTGGATTTTGAATTTGGGACTTCAATATTTCAATTAAATTATCCGATGTTTTAATTTGTATTCCAATTTTTTCTAGTTCGTTTTTCAAAGCAATAATTCTATCTGTTTCTTTTATTTTTAGTGTTGAAAGTCCAGTTAAACAAGATTTAATTTCCAGCGCAGCGCATACCACTGCAATTGTTTGAGCAACATCTGGATTGTCAGAAAAATCAAAATGAAAATTTTCTATGTTTATTTTTTTGTTTGAAATTGCAATTCCATTTTCTTCAGTTTTTGTTCTCACATTTAAAAAATTAAACAAGTGAGCTATAATTTTATCGCCTTGAATACTTTCTACAGAAAGAGTATTGATTTTTATTTCAGCGCTTTTTGCTAAAGCACACATTGCGTACCAATACGAAGCAGAACTCCAATCCGGCTCTATAAAATAATTTTTATTTAGTTCTTCTTTTATGTTATACGATTGTGGACTTACAGATAATGTGTTCCCATTCCAAGTTCCGTACACACCAAATGATTCCATTGTTTTCAATGTCATATTGATATAAGGTTTGGAAATTGGAACAGAATTGAAATTCAAAACAAGTCCTAATGGAAGAGTTGGAGCAATAAGCAAAAGCGCTGAAATGTATTGGCTGCTAACACTTGCATCCATTTCAATAGTTCCCCCTTTTAATGGTTTGCCTTTAATTTTTATTGATGGAAAACCTTCATTCTCGAGATATGAAATATCAGATCCGATTTGTTTTAGTGCGTTTACCAATATTTTAATTGGGCGCTTTTTCATTCTATCAGAGCCAGTAAGAATAACCGAACAATCTCTGGTAGCAAAAAATGCGGTTAAAAAACGCATTGCGGTTCCTGCATGAGCAATATCGAAAGTGCGTACTTGTTTTGGATTTTTAGCAAATTCATCAAGCACATTTTTCAAAACTTTTGTATCGTCAGAATCGGAAAGATTTTCAATTTCAAAATTTTCTCTACAAAGTGATTTAATAATAAGAACGCGATTAGAAATGCTTTTAGAAGAAGGAAGTGTAATCTCTCCTTTTATTAATTTTGTTGGGTGAGAAAGTGATATTACTTTCATAAATGAGAATAGAACGAGAGTGCTTTTTTTATTTCATCTTCGCTAATATAGTTGTCGTGTTTTGCTTTGCCTATTTTTTCGAGTAGCGTGCAATTTATTTTATTTGAAACATTTTTTTTGTCGTGCTTCATCCAATCGACAAGAGCATCGAATGAGTTTTTGTTAATTTTTATTTTTCCGAAAATAGTTATAATGAAATCGCAAATTTCATTTAATTCATTTTTCTTCAAATCTAATTTTATGCTTGATAGATAGCTTTCGCAAATTATGCCGATAGCGATAGCTTCCCCATGCAGCAATGGTTTGGAGCTTTCCGTTAAAAAATAACTTTCAATTGCATGACCTATAGTATGTCCAAAATTTAGATGCTTCCTACTATTTTTTTCGAAATAATCTTTTTGAACTATTTTGTTTTTAATCGCAATTGATTCGTTAATTAAATTCTTAATATTTTTCTCCTTTTTAATCTTTTTCCAATATGCAGAATCCGCAATTAATCCGTGTTTAATAATTTCAGCTAACCCGCTTTTTATTTGTCTTTTATCTAATGTGTCAATAAAATCAGATAATACGACTATTGCTTCTGGCTCTGAAAAAAGCCCAATTTCATTTTTTATATTACTCGAATCGATTCCTGTTTTACCCCCAATAGAAGCATCTACTTGAGCAAGTAGCGTAGTTGGTATATGAATAAAATCAATCCCTCTTTTGAAAGTAGAAGCTATAAATCCTCCCATATCGCAGATTACTCCGCCACCTAAATTAATAAAAACAGAATTTCTATCTGCCTTTAAATAACTTAGTGTAGCCCATATCTGCGAACATATTTCAATATTTTTATTTTGCTCTCCACTATTAATTTCAATTATTTCTGATTGTTGTACTGAAGGGCAATTGGCTATTAATAGTGGAAGGCAGAATCTATGTGTATTCTCATCAACCAAAATAAAAGCAGATGAATATTCTTTTTTTTTGAGAAACTTTTCCAGTTGGGTCAATGAAGAATTCCCAACAAAAATATTTGATTTTTTATGATTAGCCATCGGTTATGCAAAGTAACGAAAAGAAGTTTTATTTATCTATTAATTTTATTATAGAAAAACTATCTTTGCCCACCATTTATTATATGATTTCATTCGACAATACTGAAGTAGCTTTTTCTGGGAAAAAAAATGCGGATTTAAATCGCTCATATTGGCTTTTTAAAATGGTTAGCAATCCCTCAATTGTTAATATGGGTGAGAAGCTTACTAAATTTGCACTCGCACTTCATTTGCCAATAAAACCGTTTATCAAGGCAACTATTTTCAAGCAATTTTGTGGAGGAGAAAATATAATTGAATGCGATAAAACGATTGAACAACTTGGGAAATATAATATTGGGACTATTCTCGATTATTCCGTTGAAGGAAAGGAAACAGAAAAAGATTTTGATCACTGCGTTGCAGAAACTATTTCAACTATTCAAAAAGCAAAGTCAAATACAAATATTCCATTTTGTGTTTTTAAAATAACAGGATTGGCAAGGTTTGCACTGCTTGAAAAAGTTAGTGCTGGAGAAGAATTATCCTCTACTGAAATGTCAGAATATGGGAAAGTAAAATTCCGAGTTGATGCTATTTGTAAATCAGCATTTGAAGCAGATGTTCCTGTTTTTATTGATGCAGAAGAAAGTTGGATTCAGCTAGCAATGGATAACATGGCTGATGAAATGATGCAAAAGTATAATCAAAAAAAATGCATTGTATATAATACTTTTCAGCTGTACAGAAAAGATAGATTAGCATTTTTAAAACAATCTTTTGAAAAAGCAAGTAAGCATAATTATTATTTAGGCGCAAAGCTTGTGCGTGGTGCATATATGGAGAAAGAAAGAAAGCGTGCTTTGGATATGAATTACCCTTCCCCTATTCAAGCTACCAAAGAAAATACTGATAAAGATTATGATGCAGCACTTTTGTTTTGTGTTGAAAATATTAATAAGATTGCTATTTGTGCGGGTTCACACAATGAGAAAAGTTCAATGGCTCTTGCAATGTTGATGAAAGAAAAAAATATTGATGCGTCAAATAAGCATATCTATTTTTCTCAACTTTTAGGGATGAGTGATCACATCAGTTATAATCTTGCTAATGCTAGGTATAATGTTGCAAAATATGTTCCTTACGGACCTGTGAGAGATGTGTTGCCTTATCTAATAAGAAGAGCACAAGAAAATACTTCAGTAAAAGGTCAAACAGGAAGAGAGTTGAGTTTGATTATTAAAGAAAAGTCGAGAAGAAAAAATAGTTGACAAACTATTTGCAATCACAGGAATCTTTTTCCAAGCTCAAATCAATTACGGTAATAATTTTAGAAATGGTATCACAGTCTGCTACTACAATTCTAAGATTTTTATTATTAACCTCACCTTCTACAGCATAAGTTCCGCAAGGTTTATCTTGTACATTGCTTTTGCTGTAATTAACACTTCCGGAGTTTAATACTTCTTTTATTTCTTTTTCAGAAATATGTCTGCATTTCATTCGACAAGTAGCATGATTTGAGTATTCCAGATATTGCGAACGTAATTCTTCAATTTTAAGTGTGCCTGGCATCTTGCATCCACCACGACCTTTGAATAAGACCTTAACAACAAAAATTCCTAAAATAAATCCGATGAGATAAACTCGGAGGCGGTAAAAAAAACGTGAATCCATAATTAAAAATTAAAAAAGCCCCCCGATTTCGGAGGGCTTTTTTATACTAGTTGAATATTGACTAAAATACTGTTCTTCCCATTCCCACTGGGCTACCTACGCGATCCATCGCGCAACGGAAACCAATGTATGATGTTGCTTGCCTTTGGTCGAGGAATCTTCTTGTTCCTGGTACTAACCAATACGCTCTATCTCTCCATGAACCTCCTTTGTATACCCTTGATTTGTCATTTACGAGAGAGAGAAATTCTCCAGTCTCACTTGGTATAGTAGGTGCTTTATACATTCCAAAACTTACAGGTTTTCCATCCGGAGGAGTAGCGTCTGTCCAAGTTGGATTTGCCTGAGATTGCATATCTCCATCAATATAATTAATGTTGTCAGCGTATTTATAATTTCTTCTTTCGTCTAGGTTATCTTCGTTGTATGCAACGCCAACATCTCTCCATTTTACCATTCCTGGTACGTTTATTAAGTTGCTGTCTTTATCAAAAATAACAGAGTCGGTATTAATTACAATACCATCAGCATCTTTTATTTTTGTTTTGAAAACATTACCTCTAAATGGACGGAAATCATCTTTATCTTCAGGAGATAATGGTCTATAAACATCCATTACCCACTCAGATACGTTGCCATTCATGCAATACAATCCATAATCATTTGGCCAATATGCATAAACAGGTGCAGGTACATCTGCGTTGTCATTTAAATAACCTGCAACACCCATATTATCACCAGCTCCACGCTTAAAGTTTGCTAAAATTTGTCCTAAGTATTTAGAGTCAGAATTTCTTACTCCGTGTCCATTCCATGAGTACAATCTTCTTTCGTTTACACGCTCTCCGATTGTATTTCCAATTAAGCCATAAGCTGCATATTCCCACTCAGCTTCTGTTGGTAGGCGATAGCGAGGCAAAAAGATACCATCTTCCATTCTTAATAAACGCTCTCCAGAACCATTAGGGTCAAGAGATGGCATGTTTACTAAGATTGGTCCAGTCCATTTTCCGGCTAAATATTGGTCTGTGTTAAAATAATCTGCTTCTGTAGCTGATGGATTGTGTTCTATAAGACCTTCTCGAATCATAATAAATTCGTTTACTCTGTCTGTACGCCAAGCACAGAAATTATTTGCTTGTATCCAGTTTACACCAACTACAGGATAATCTCTAAAAGATGGATGACGTAAATAATACTCAACGTAAGGTTCGTTGTAAGCTAATTTTTCTCTCCACACCAAAGTATCAGGCAATGCTCTGTTATATACTTCAGGAAAGTTTGGTCCTAATACACGATTAGTCCACCATAAATATTCTAAATAGTCAAGGTTACGAGTTTCTACTTCATCTATATAAAATGAAGATACTGTAACTCTTCTAGGGATGCTGTTCCAATCGTAAGTAACATCTTGTTCAACACGACCCATAGTGAATGTACCACCTTCAACAAGAATTAATCCTGGACCAGTTTCTTGTTCATCGTAAGGAAGAACTTCAAAACCTCCATTGTCAGGTTGGTTGTATTCCCAAGCTGTAACAGACGACAATTCCTTGTCGCAAGATGTTGACAGCATCATACAAGAAAGAACTACAGCTACTTTTCCTGTAGTTTTCATTAGTTGAAATTGTTTTTTCATAGCGCTTATCGTTTCAATGTAATTTACAAAGATAGAAAAATTATATTTAATTGTTAAAATCTTGGGCAATTCATGGTATTATATTTCTTTTTCTTTGGTTTACAGTCAAATTGAATTCCAAAAGATAGCTCATGAGAACCTCCGACTTTGCCGCTCAGCTTTGAAATAGCTACATCATAACTGTACCCAAATTTCATTTTATTGTACTCCAAACCAATTAGTCCGATAAAAGAATCTCTTCCGCCTCTGTACCACAAGCCCGCTACCAATATTCCTTTTACAACGTATAATCCAACATTAAATTGTTGAAATCCCTTTTGATTTTGGTATAATATGTTTGGAGAAATGTAAGCTTCCGATTCTTTTGTGCCAATTGGAATCATCATTCCTGCATGGCCGGTTAACTTCATTGGTAATTTGCTGGCGCTTATTAATCCTTCATTTGGCTGGGTTAAATGATGAGCTGCAAATCCAAAATAAATTTGTTTAGAAAATGCTAATAAACCAGCCGATGCATCAAAAAAAGATTTTTTATTTGAACCTTGAGTTTCGTTTGAGCTATATATAAATCCTTGTCTATCATCAATCATATCTCCAAAAGTAAGTTTGCCCCAATCAATAGATTTTTGTGCATACGTTGCTTGAAATCCTGCTTTTACTGCAAATTTTCGGGTTATATTCATTTGATAAGAATAAAGTCCTGAAATATTTGTTGTGCTCAAAGCCCCATCTCCAGCTTTGTCTTTTAATACAAGCAAGCCAACACCACCATAAAGTTTTTCAGCATATTGGTCGTATGATGCGCTGTAAGTAATAAAATTATTAGGTATAGAAGGCCATTGATTTCTATAGTTCAGATGAGCAACAGGGCATTTTTCATTGCCTGCAAAAGCCGGATTTAAATATAATGGATTAGCATAAAATTGAGTAAACTCAGGATCTTGGGCATAAACAAGCTCATTGGATAAAATTAAAAAAAACAGAAGATATTTTAAAATGCCTTTTGACATGTGAGCGGTCTTTAACGACACATTATAGAAATAGTTTCAAAAATACGTCAAATGATTCACTTCATACAATAAATCTATACTTTTATGGTTTATATGAGAGTTCAAAAAAATAAGTAATGAAAAGATTTAATATTTTAATAACGGCTTTTTTTATTACGAACAACCTTTTTGCTCAATCGGAATTGGTTCGTAAAATTGAATTCGTAAACTCTTCCCTGAAATCTGAAAAGCTAAATGAGGTTTCTTCGGAATTGAAATTCTTGGCTATTGAAAAATGCTTGAATAAATTCGAAGATGGTTTTTTGCCTAGTTATAATGAATCTTT
>CAYPEC010000017.1:8908-15253 GCA_964409625.1 uncultured Bacteroidia bacterium
ACAACTACAGGAATATACAAAATAGATTATAATTTTCTGAAAAAAACGGGAATTGATGTCGCTACTATCAATCCGAAAAACATTAGAATATATGGAAATGGCGGTGGTCTTTTATCTGAAAAAAATGCTGACCCCAAAATGGATGACTTGAAGGAAAATTCTATTTATGTTTCTGGCGAAAGTGATGGAGTTTTCAATTCTTCTGATTACATTTTATTTTATGGAATGGCATCAACAAAATTTAAATATGATAATTCGGATAACCATTTTCATCATGAATTACATAGATATTCTGACACAACATATTATTTTATTAATGTTGATTTAGGAGTTGGCAAAAGAGTTGGTGATGCAAGCCATACGCAGCCATCGTCATCCTTAGCCGAAACACATTCTGTAGTTTCTTACGATGATTATACATATTATGAAAAGGAGAGTATTAATTTTATAAAATCAGGAAGAAATAGTTTTGGAGAATTTTTCGACCAAACAACCTCTTATACTTTTCCGTTAACAATTTCTAATGTTGATTTAACTTCTCCCGTTTATATAAAATCAAATATTGCTGGTAGAAATAATTCTTCTGCTTGTACGTTTAAAGTTCAATGCCAAAGTGCTTCTGGCAACATATCGTGTGCAGGAACCAATACAAATGACTATTTATCTCCATATGCTAATGAGGGAAACGGAAATTTTACTTTTAATCCGAGTTCAGGGAATTTAGCTGTTAGTATTACCAAACAAACATCTTCAGCTCAAGGGTGGCTTGATTACATCGAATGGAATTTCAGAAGAAACCTTTCATTCTCTTCCTCTACTTTTAGTTTTAGAGATATGAATTCAGTTGGAATTGGGAATGTCGCACATTATAACATTCAATCCTCTGTTGCTTTGCAAGTTTGGGATGTAACAGATCCAACGGATGTAAAAGAGCAACAAACTACATTCTCGTCAAACCTTGTAGAATTTAAATTATCAGCAGATACTTTAAAGGAATTTATAACATTTGATGGTGCCTCATTTTCAACTCCAGCTTTTCATAATGAAGTTGCAAATCAAAATTTGCATGGCTTAGCTGCAACTGATTTGATTATTGTTGTACATCCGCTATTTTTATCTCAGGCGCAAACTCTTGCCAATCTTCATCAAACAAATGATGGATTAAGAGTAACAGTTGTAACTCCACAGCAGATTTATAATGAATTTTCTTCAGGAGCACAAGATATTTCTGCCATTCGGAATTTTGTAAAAATGTTTTATGATAGAGCAGGAACGGTTACAGCAGATTTGCCAAAACACCTTTTACTTTTTGGAGATGGATCATACAATAATAAATCAAGAGATGAGAATGTGAATACCAATTTTGTTCCAACGTACCAATCTTATAATTCCACATCTCCACTACTATCATCTTATACATCAGATGATTTTTTTGGATTTTTGGATGACAATGAAGGTGCATGGTTAAACTCTTCAGATAAAATAGATATTGGAATTGGACGACTTCCTACAAAAACAGTTGCGGAAGCTGATGTGCTTATAAATAAAATTGTCAATTATGTTTCAAATTCTCCTGTAGATTATGATCAAAGTTCTTTAATTTCAGGTTCTGTGCATGGAGACTGGAGAAATGTAATAACATTTATTGGTGATGATGAAGATGGGTCAGTTCACATGAGCCAAGCAAATAGTCTTGCCAATGCTGTAGCTGTATCCGATACTATATACAATATAGATAAAATATATTTAGATGCATATCTGCAAGAAATTACGCCTGGCGGGCAGCGCTACCCTGATGCTAAAACTGCATTTAATAACCGAGTAGAAAAAGGTTCTTTAATTATAAATTATACTGGCCATGGAGGGGAATTGGGATTAGCTCATGAACGCTTATTAGAAGTTTCAGATATTAATGCTTGGAAAAATTATAGTAAGTTATTCTTTATGATTACGGCAACTTGTGAATTTAGCCGCTATGATGACCCTGCAAGAACATCTGCAGGGGAATATACGTTGTTAAACTCTAGTGGAGGATCAGTAGCAATGATGACAACTACAAGAACAGTGTATTCAGGACCTAATTTCACATTGAATAGTAATTTTTACAAAAATGTTTTTATGCCTATTGCAGGAGAAATGCCAAGGTTAGGAGATGTTTATCAGGCAACTAAAAATAGCATGGGCACTGATTTAAACAGTAGAAATTTTAGTTTGCTCGGAGACCCTGCTTTAAAACTAGCTTATCCTAAATACAATGTAAAAACAGATTCAATAAATAGTTCTTTGGTTACCGCTGTTTCGTCAGATACATTAAGGGCTTTGAGTAAAGTTACGATTACGGGTAGAGTAGAAGACAATTCAGGAGTAACGCTTACTAATTTCAATGGAGTTGTTTATCCAACAGTGTTCGATAAGTCACAAAATATAACAACACTTTCAAATGATGCAGGAAGCCCTCAAATGACTTTTAAACTGCAAAAAAATATTTTATTTAAAGGAAAAGTAGAAGTGAAAAATGGGTTGTTTAGTTTCTCTTTTGTTGTTCCTAAAGACATAAATTATACTTATGGTTTTGGGAAAATAAGCTATTATGCATATGATGGAACAAATGATGCAGCTGGGTATTCGCAGAAAATCATTGTTGGTGGATACGATACTACGCAGGTGAATGATTTATTATCCCCTTCCATTAAATTATACATGAACGATTCAAAATTTGTATTTGGAGGAATGACAAATGAAAATCCGAAAATTTATGCTACCGTTAGTGACGAAAATGGAATTAATACTGTAGGTAATGGAATAGGGCATGATGTGGTTGCTGTATTAGATAACAACACCGAAAATTCATTAATACTAAATGATTATTACGAAACAGATTTAAACAGTTATCAAAGCGGAAAAATATATTATCCACTTTCAAATTTAACGGAGGGTAAACATACTTTATCACTGAAAGTTTGGGATGTAAATAATAACTCAGCGCAAGACTATACAGAGTTTGTTGTGGCAAAATCTGCTGTGGTAGCATTGAGCCATGTGCTTAATTATCCAAATCCATTTACAACAAAAACATCTTTTTACTTTGAACACAACCAAGCATTTGAGGAATTAAATGTGCAGATACAAATATTCACAGTTGCCGGAAAGCTTGTAAAAACAATTGCACAAAGAGTAAGCTCAGATGGCTTCCGTTCGGATGCTATTGATTGGGATGGACGGGATGATTTTGGAGATAAATTAGCTCGGGGAGTATATATTTATCGCATTAAATTGATTGATTCTAAAAAACAAGTTGCGAGCAAATACGAAAAATTGGTGATTTTAAAATAAAATCCTTTTTCTTCCGTTATCACAAAACATTTATATTTGTTTCCCTTTTTAAAAATGATGAATAAGAAATTTTTTGTTGGATTAGCATTGTTAGGTTTTACTCTTGCTGGTAAAGCCCAATCAATTTCTACTGATTCCCTTTTGGGACAAGTAAATACCATTACTACAGCAGTTCCATTTTTGATGATTGCTCCCGATTCGAGGCATGGCGGAATGGGGGACGCAGGTGTTGCTTCTTCTCCTGATGTAAATTCCATTCATTGGAATGCATCTAAGCTTGCATTTGTTGAAAAACAATTCGGAATAGGTGTTTCATACACTCCTTGGTTAAGACAATTGGTTGATGATATTAACTTAGCATATCTATCAGGGTTTTATAAATTAGACTCGAAAACACCTCAAACAATAGGATTTTCCTTAAGGTATTTTTCACTTGGTAACATTACGTTTACAGATGTAGTTGGTAATACTATCGGAGATTTTAAACCAAATGAATTTGCAATTGATTTTGCATATGCAACCAAACTAAGCGATAATTTTTCAGTGGGTATGGCAGCAAGGTATATTAATTCAAATTTGACAAATAATGTTGCTCTATCTGATGGTTCTTCAACTCGTGCTGGAAGAGCTTTTGCGGTAGATATATCTTCTTTCTACAATAATAAAGAGATTGAAATTGGAGGTAAAAAAGCTTCTATTTCTGCCGGAATAAATATTTCAAATATTGGGTCTAAAATTTCATATTCTACTCGTTCAGCTGATAGCAGGGATTTTATTCCTATTAATATGAAATTGGGAAGTGCTTTAACCATTGAGCCAGATGATTATAATCTATTAACTTTCATGCTTGATTTTAACAAGCTACTTGTTCCTACACCTCCTGTTTATGCTGATTCGCTTAACTCGGCTGGTCAGCCAGTAATTATTGCAGGAAAAGACCCAAATGTGAGTGTGGCTGAGGGAGTTTTTCAATCTTTTGGAGATGCTCCAGGTGGATTTAAAGAAGAGTTACGAGAAATAAATCCTTCTATTGGTTTTGAATATTGGTACGATAAACAATTTGCATTCCGTATGGGATATTTTTATGAGCATCCTACAAAAGGAAATCGCCAGTACTTTACAGTTGGAGCAGGATTAAGATACAATGTGTTTGGATTAGACTTTGCCTATTTAATTCCATCTTCAAGAGGAAATCAAAGTCCATTAAAAAATACTTTACGCTTTACACTTACCTTCGATTTTGATGCTTTCAAAGACCAAAATGATAAAGCAGCTCCAACCGATTAATATTTTTTGCTCATGAACATTCGTGTTGGATTTGGTTTTGATGTTCATCAATTAAAAAATGGCAGAGATTTTTTTTTAGGTGGAATAAAACTTGAACATTCTAAAGGTGCCGATGGACATTCGGATGCAGATGTTTTGATTCATGCTATTTGCGATGCGTTATTAGGCGCAGCTAATCTTAGAGATATTGGTTTTCATTTTTCGAATACTGCTTCGGAATTTAAAAATATCGATAGCAAAATATTATTGAAACGAGTAGTTGAATTAATTTCCAAAGAAAATTATTTGATTGGAAATATTGATGCAACTATTACTCTGGAACAACCCAAAATTAACCCTCATATACCCGAAATGAAAAAAATATTAGCTCAGGTAATGCAAATTGAGAAAAATCAAATCTCGATTAAAGCCACTACTAACGAAAAACTTGGCTATGTTGGTAGAGAAGAAGGTATAAACGCCCAAGCAGTAGCACTTATCTATAAAAAGTAGATTTTTCATTCGCACCCTAAAGTTCCTTAGGATAACACAAAACATATTTCTTCACGGTATTACTTAATGTAGAAATATTAAACTGGTCAGAAGCTTTGGTAATATCAGTTAGTACTCCTGATTTAGAAAGTATATTAATATTTATTTTATCTGTACGGTAAGCATCATTTGCCACAGCTTTCGAGAAAACAAAATAATTTACGGTGTGTTCGTTAAGTGCTTTAAAATGTTTCAATGTTTTTTCTTTCAAAGCATTTATATGGCTTTCCTTAATTGGATTTTTTTCAAGCTCAACTTTGTAAAGATTGCGGTCAATCATATTTGCAGAAAGTTTACTAAGCACAAAATCCTTGTGTTTTGTCCATACTTTCAGCGAAGCAATAATGTCGCTGTCATCTAACTCTGCAAAAGCATTCAATAATGATTCATCTTTCTGAAAATCTTTTTTGCTAAACTTATTTTGTAAAAATAATTTGAAAGCAGGAGTGCAGAATAGCTCTTGTTTTTCATCAGAAAGCTCCTTGGCTCTTCGCAAAATATTAATCAATAAATTTTCGGCACTCAAAACAGTTTTGTGCAGATACACTTGCCAGTACATAAGTCTGCGGGCAACAATAAAATTCTCTACAGAATAAATTCCTTTTTCATCAACAACTAATTCTCCATTCTTAACATTAAGCGTTTTTATAATTCTATCCTGGCTTATGGAACCTTCTGACACACCTGCATAAAAACTATCGCGCTTCAAATAATCAAGTCTGTCCATATCCAGTTGGCTACTCACCAATTGGTGCAAAAATTTCTTTTTGTATTCGTCTTTAAAAATCTTTATTGCCAAATCTAATTTTCCATCAAACTCTTTATTCAATCTATTCATAAAAAGTTCGGAAATATCTTCATGTGTGATGTTGTGCACGATGCTATTTTCAAGTGAATGCGAAAAAGGCCCGTGACCAATATCGTGAAGTAAAATAGCAATGGTAACGGCTTGAGCTTCTTCTTCTGAAATTTCGTGTCCCTTTGAGCGAATGACTTCAATCGCTTCAGTCATTAAGTGCATAGCACCAATAGCATGATGAAATCGAGTATGAAGCGCTCCAGGATAAACCAGATTGGTTAAGCCCAGTTGCTTTATCCTCCTCAATCGCTGGAAAAAAGGATGATTAATGAGTTGAAATATCAAATCATCTGAAATAGTTACAAACCCATAAATAGGGTCGTTTAAAATTTTTA
>CAYPEC010000018.1:0-14546 GCA_964409625.1 uncultured Bacteroidia bacterium
ACTACTAAGCAAATTTCTGCTAAGGGATTAAAGGAATTTGACAGAGACTTCATGACATTATTCATGAGTGAGAAAAAAGCTGATAAGGGCAGGGAGTTAAATTATTTTGTTGTGAAAGATCTTTTGTTGAATGAAAAGGGTGATTCTTACATTATTGCTGAACAATCTTATACATATGAATCATGTACTACTGACTCCAAAGGTAGAACCTCTTGCATAACACATTATGTAAGAAATGATATTCTTGTTGTTAAGATAGATAAAAATTCAAATGTTCAATGGGTAAAGGATATTCCGAAATTTCAAGATGTAACAGGGGGATTGCTCAAATATGTTTCTTATGCAAAATTGAATTCTAATGATAAGATTTACTTTATTTATATTGACAATAACAAAAATATTGAAATTGCTGAAAGAAAAAAGATGAAGCACTTGGCTAGTATCAAGAAAGCCGTAACAATGCTCGCTTCAGTAGATGCTAATGGAACAGTTACAAGAACACCCTTATTCAATAACAAAGAAGTAGGTACTATTACAGCACCATCATTGAGTTACGAAAAATCTAAATCGGAAATTGTAATATACGGTACTAAGGGTTCTACTTTTAAATTTGGAACAATTAGTATTAAATAAATATAATTTTATAAAAAACTTAGGGCATGTTGAAAATCATGCCCTTTTTTGTATGTCGCAGGTAGATATCATAAAAGCTCCAGTAGCGCTTGAAATGGAATTGTTTGAAGAAAGATTCAAGCTTTCGATGAAAAGTACCGTACCGCTTTTAGATAAAATTACACATTACATTGTTAAGCGAAAAGGGAAACAAATCCGACCATTGTTTGTGTTTCTTTCTGCAAAAATGAATGGACAAGTTAATGATTCTACCTACCGTGCTGCAACATTGATAGAACTTTTACACACTGCTACACTTGTGCACGATGATGTAGTAGATGACTCTTATGAACGTAGAGGTTTTTTCTCATTGAATGCACTTTGGAAAAATAAAATTGCAGTTCTTGTTGGTGATTTTCTTTTATCGAGAGGACTTTTACTTGCGGTAGATAATAATGATTTTCATTTGTTAAGATTAGTTAGTAATGCCGTGAGAGAAATGAGTGAAGGAGAATTACTTCAAATTGAAAAGGCAAGAAAATTAGACATTGAAGAATCAATTTATTTTGAAATTATCAGACAAAAAACCGCTACTCTTATTGCTGCTTGTTGTGGTTGTGGAGCCTCATCAGTAACACAAGATGAAACTGTAATTACAAAAATGAAAACCTTTGGAGAGCATGTAGGTATTGCATTTCAAATAAAAGACGATTTGTTTGATTATGGTTCTTCAACTGAAATTGGAAAGCCAACAGGTATAGATATTAAAGAGAAAAAGATGACTCTTCCTTTGATATATGCTTTATCAAAAGCATCAGGAAGTGATAAAAGAAAAATTATAAATATTGTTAAAAACCATAATACGGATACTAAAAAAGTGAATGAGGTAATTAACTTTGTGGTTAAGAGTGGAGGGATAGAGTATGCAGAGAAAAAAATGAATGAATACAAAGATAAAGCACTTGAAATTTTAAATTCATTCCCTAATAACGAAGCTAAGCAATCTCTGGAGCTGCTAGTAAAATATACCGTTGAAAGAAAAAAATAATTTTATGAAAAAAATATTTGTTCTAATTATTCCTTTTATTTTTTCTTGTACTCAAGAAAATAAAACGGAAGTGAAAGAGTTATCAAAGCAGGAATTTAAAACTCAATCTGAATATAATCCAAACAAAAAGGAACTTCATAAAGACGGAGAGTTTGTGAGCAAACATCCCAATGGTGTTATTTATATGAAAGGCGAATATAGAAATGGAGTGAGGGTTGGGCAATGGGATAGTTATTACGAAACAGGAAAATTATGGAGCGAAATGTTTTATGATATGCAAGGCAAAAAAAGTGGACCAAATGTAGTTTTTTATGAAAATGGCAATAAGCGCTACGAAGGAAATTTTGAAAATGATGAGCAAGTAGGCGTATGGAGTTTTTACGATGAAAGTGGTAAGCTTGCTAAAAAAGTAAATTTCGATAAGAAGAAATAAATTTTCATTCTTTAATTCACTACAAATTTTCCGAATCCAATACTTTCATTTTCATTTTTGATGCTATATAGATAGATTCCAGAATTTAAATTGTCTTTTTCTATTCTTACTTTATTATCGGTTGTCTTTATACTTTTCATTAGCTTGCCTTGCAAATTATACAATTCAATTATATGAGCTATTCCTTGTGGGTTTGAAAATTCAATGGTTGCAGAAGAAGCAAATGGATTAGGATAAATTTTAGTGCTCACTTTTGTTTTTTGCCTTTCTAACATTGAAGTAGGAAAGCAGTTATCAAAAAGAGCTTGAACTTTGTCATCTGCAAGTAACATTTTTTGAACTCCGGCAAGATTATCTCCAGCCAAATCTCTTCCCCAAACAGCAGCAATTGTAACATAGTTAACTGCGCCTGGAAGTAGGGTAAATTTACCTGCGGAAATTAAGAATCTTCTATCTCCAGGAGTATTAGTACCTCCAGCCCCGTTTGTATTATATTCACTCCAATTTGCGAAAGAAGGCGTAATGCCATTTGTACACCAATAATTAGGATCAGAACTACCAGGGAACATAAAATTTGTTGATGTCGCTCCTCCATAGCCATTTCCTCCGTAGGTTATTTGTGAGCCATCTCTCCAATATCCAGATAGATAATTATAAAAATCTTGTCCAATATTTGGGTTCCCTTGAATGCTGTTATTGTTATTGTAATAAACAAATTTTGACATAATTATCTCTTCCCCTAATTCATCCAAAGTTCCATCCCTATCATTGTCTATTCCATCCATTGCATCTGCAAATGGTCCATTAATAAAATCAATTCCTAATGAAGGTGGATTTGAACCGTATGCGGTAGCTCCTGAACATGTACCGTTGCTTGCATCATCTATATTATCGCCATTGTATACATAACCAACTCCTCTTTCCACATCGCATCCAATATAATCGTCTTCACAATTTCCTAAATCGGCATCCACCCATTGTCCCATATAAGTGTTATATAAAGTTTCACTACTTCTGTTAATAATTTTATAGGTGTAAAATGTCATATTGTTTATTTCATCACTTGTGCTGTATGCAAATGCTTGTGCATGTATTTCAAGTCCTATTGATAATGAACCAGAAGATTCAGTATGAATATTACCTTTATCATTAAAAACCCACCAAAGTGTTTCATCTCCACGCAAAACATTTCCGCAACCCATTGTACCATTTATATCATACAGTGGATAATCTCCATCATATGGATCATATATTCCGTCAGCATTGTTATCATAATAAGGAGCTAAATATTGTGCTTGATTTTTAGAAAAATCGCCAGATCCAGGCCAATTCACTATTGAAGAAGGTATAATATATCCTGATGTATTTGCACCAAGAATTTTTTCATTATAAAATTCTTCAACTTCTGCACGGGTAATTCGAAAATGTTTGTCATAAGGAACACAAGTTGTGTTATCAACTGAGGCATCTACAGTACTTAAAGGTCCAGGCCAAAAATCATTTCCTGTTTGGCGATAAGTCATGGCAGCAAGTTTCAAATTATTAGAAACGTCAAATCCTCCAATCCATATTCCAGAAGCAAACAAAGAATTAATACCACTGCCTTTTGGGATCTCATAGCGGGCATTTTGAGTATTAAAAATATCCCACCACATATCTCCTGCAGTCATAATTTGCATTCGTACATTGTTGGTTGATAAAATAGAATAACCAGTTGCTGGGGCGCATGCAGAAGAAAGAGACTTGTAGTTATTTGTTGGTATTTGTTTTTGTTTGTTTTTATCAATACTTGAAAATAGATTGTTAGGGACTAACGATAAGAATATCAAGGATAAAAACGTATTGAAAATTGTTTTCATTGGATATGATTTTTAAACGAAGTTAGGAAAAATATTGAATATTAAATAACTTCTTTGTAACTGGTTACTTTTGGCTATTAACTGGTTAGTTTTTTTAATAACTGGTAAAGTGTTACTTTTGGTTTTTATATAAATCACATGAAAAAATATCTTTCTCTTCTAATCTTTCTTGTCTTAATATTTTTTGCTAGTTCTTGCACAAAGGATAAAGGAGAATTAATTAAGTTGGAAATTGGTTGTGATTCTACAACAACGCCAAGCAAACGAATTATTTTGGTGTCTGAATTTCAGTTTACCCCATCAACTCTAAATTGTGTAGTTGGAGATACAATTGAGTGGCAATGGGTTTCAGGATTTCACCCTGTTGTATCAACATCAGTTCCTAGTGGAGCAGTTGCTGTAAATTCGGGAGAAATGAATTCAGGTAATACAAACTACCAATACATAATTCAAATTTCAGGCACCTACAATTATGGCTGTACTTATCATGAGAGCAGCGATGGAATGGTTGGTACTTTGCTGGTGCTACCCAAATGCAATTAAAAAATAAACTAATTTTGCCGATATGAAGAAAGCTATTGTTCTCTGTTCAGTTTTTTTGTCAAACCTTGCTCAAGCTCAAGATTTATCAAGTCTTTTAGATTCTGTTCAAACTAAAACGAGTGAAAAGGTGTATGCAACTTTTAAGGATTCAAAAATCATTAATGCTCAATCAATAGAAACTGCAAAAAAAAATACACTTGTTTTTGATATTTCACACCGCTTTGGAAATATAGGTGTAGAAAGCAATGGAGGAAGCCATACGCTTTGGGGTTTTGACAATTCAGAAGATATTCGTTTTTCTTTTGATTATGGAATTACAGATAAAATAACACTTGGTTTTGCTCGAAGCAAACAAAGAGAAAATCTTGATTTTACTTTCAAATATCGTTTTTTAGAACAAACATCAGATAATAAAATTCCTGTTTCTATTGCGTTGTATGAAAATGCAGCATATTCTCCAATGAAAGGAAGTTCCTTTTATGAAGGAACTGAAAATGTTGAGCAAAAAGCAGTTCATAGACTTTCTTATATCTCACAATTAATTATTGCACGAAAGTTTAATTGGCGTTTTTCCCTTGAGTTGCTTCCTACTTACAGTCATCGGAATTTTGTGAAGGCGTATGTAAATTCTTCGAATGGAGAAGTTGATGAAAATGGAATTTTTTCAATGGGCATAGCAGGTAGAATAAAACTGACTAAACGATTCTCCATTGTAGCAGATTATTTTTACACGTTATCAAAATATAGAACAGGCAATGAAGAAATAAAATATTACAATCCTTTGGCTGTGGGTGTAGAAATTGAAACAGGAGGACACGTGTTTCATATTAATTTAACAAATGCTTCTGGCATTATTGAAAATCAGTTTATCCCTGAAACACACGATAGTTGGCTTAAAGGAGGATATAAATTTGGATTTAATATTTCGCGTGTTTTTAATTTTTAATTTTAGATGAGAGGAATTTCTCAACCAGATTCTTTACAAATAACTCAAAAAGAAGAGGTAATTGACCCTCCTCTTAAACTTAAAAAGCGTAAGAAAAAAAAGAAAACTTCAGATTCATTAAAGGATAAAAAAAGCAAAAAAACATCTGAGAAGGTTGAGGTTAAAAAGGATTCGCTTGTTCAAGAAAAAATAGTTATAGATTCAGTTGTTGCAAAAGTAATTCAACCTATTAAAAAAGCAGCCCCGGCAAAAACCGTTTTCTATTCAGAATCACTATTTAAAAATCACGAACTAAAGCATAAAGAAATATCTCCAAGCGCTTTGGCGAATCAGCAATATTATTGGATTCCGATAATTCTATTTGTGTGTTTTTCTATTTTAGTTTACATCAGAACATTTAACCAAAAGGCAGTAAAAAGTCTTTTTGAATCATTTTCGGGTGCGAAAATTTATTCGCAAAGAGATAGAGAAGAATATCCTCAAAGCACCAGATTATCATTTTCACTAATGTTGGTTTTTGTATTAACGCTTGCGTACTTGATAGCAATGATTAAGCATTATTATTTTGAAGTTCCATTAGATTTTAAAGAATATTTTACCATTGCCTTTGGAGTTACGTTATTTATATATTTAAAGCCCTTCGTTATTAGGATTTCAGGATTAATATTCGGGAAAGAAAATGAGACAATATCTTACGCACAATCACTTTTTGTATTTAATAAGGTCGAGGGCTTATTTTTGTTCCCAATCGCTATATTTATAGCTTTCTTTACATTTATTCAACCTCAGTATATTGCTATTGCAGGATTGAGTTTACTTATGTGCTTCGAATTATACAGAGTAGTTCGAGTTTTTCTTTCTGCTATTCTAATTCCAAATTTTTCAAAGTTCTATTTGTTTTTATATCTTTGCACCCTCGAAATTTTGCCTTTCGTCTTAATAGTGAAGGCATTTGTATTTTAAAGGATGGCGAAAAAGAAAACAAAAGCAAAAATCAAAAAAGCCGTGAAAAAGGTAGCTAAGCTATCTAAGAAGGCAGTAAAGGCTAGCAAGAAAGTTGCTAAGAAAGCTATTAAGAAGGTTGTAAAGCCATCTAAAAAGATTGTGAAGGCTTCCAAAAAAGCGATTAAATCAAAGTCCTCTTTAAAAAAGATAGTTTCTTCTAAGAAAAAGAATGTTGTTAAGCCAATAAAAAAGAAAGCTCAATCAAAAGCTCCTCTAAAAAAATCGGCACCTAAAGCTAAGATTGTTGTAAAGCCAATAGTAGAAGCAAAGCTAGTTATAGCAAACCCGGAAAAAGTTTCAAAAAGACAAAGTAAAAAAGTAGCTCAAGAGCCAGTTTTTGCTAAAATTGAACTTAATCCTCTTTTTTCGAAAGTTAAAAGCATTTTAGTATCTCAGCCAAGACCTGAAAATGATAGATCGCCATATATAGATATTGCTAAAAAATACAATCTAAAAGTTGATTTTAGGGAATTTATAAAGGTTGAAGGTGTTTCTGCAAAAGAATTTCGTCAAAAACGGATAAGTATTCTTGATCATGGTGCAGTTATTTTAAATAGCAGAAATGCCGTTGACCATTATTTTAGAATGTGTTCAGAAATGCGCATTATGGTTCCTGATGCAATGAAATATTTTTGCAATTCAGAAGCAACAGCGTATTACCTTCAAAAATATGTGCAGTTTAGAAAAAGAAAAATTTTTCATGGCAAACAATCCCTAAAAGACTTGGGAGAAACTATGAAAAAACATAAAGACGATCGCTTTTTATTTCCTTGTTCAGAAAGCCATAAAGAAGATATCATTGATTGGTTAGATGAATTAAAAATAAGATATTCAAAAGCAATTATGTTTAGAGCTACTTGTAGCGATTTGAGTGATTTGGCAGATGTAAACTATGATGTTTTAGTGTTTTTTAGTCCTGCAGGAATAAAATCATTGTATCAAAATTTTCCTGATTTTAAGCAGAACAATACCCGAATAGCAATATTTGGGAGTACTACAGCCAAAGCAGTTCAAGATGCTAAATTGAGAATAGATTTATATTCCCCAACTCTCGAAGCGCCCTCTATGCCTACAGCTTTGGAAAATTACATAAAAATTGTCAGCAAAAAATAAAGTTCTATAGCTGAAAAATTCCGTTTATCACATTTAACTTTTCATTGGTAGAAAATCTACTTACCTTTATTGCTGTGTATGCAAACTTTTAAAAAAGCAGAGCGATTAAGCAGTAAAATTTTAATTGAAAAACTCTTTCAAGAAGCAAATTCTTTTCAATCATTTCCATTCAAAGTACTTTGGCTTAAAAATGAAAGTGATGAAGCGGAAAGCTCGGCTCAAATATTGATAAGTGTTCCGAAAAGAAAATTTAAACATGCGGTTCAGCGAAATAAAATTAGAAGAAGAATAAAAGAAGCCTATCGCAAAAAAAAATCGGAGTTGTACCAATTTTTGAAAGCTAGTAAAAATAATATTTCACTTATTCTTATTTACATTGCATCAAGTGAAATAGCATATAAAGAAATTGAAGATAAAATAAATGTAACTTTAGAACGTTTAACCAAAGAGATTGAGAAAAGTAATTGAGAAAATAATGGTGGCTATTATTCGTTTTTATCAAGGAGCAATTTCTCCTTTGTTAATGCCATCATGTAGATATTCTCCCACTTGTTCGCAATATGGTATCGAAGCAATAACAAAATACGGACCCTTTAAAGGCGGTTATTTAACACTAAAAAGATTTTTATCCTGTAATCCTTGGGGTGGTCATGGGCATGACCCGATTCCATAAAAATAAAAAACATCAAATGAAAAAAATAGTTGAATTTATTAAAAAAGCAAAAAAGAAAATTCTTGTTGTTGCTTTATCTTTAGGACTTTTAATATCGGGAGCATCCTTTGTAGATAATACTTTTGAAGTATCTAAAAATCTTGACATTTTTGCTACGCTGTTCAGAGAGCTTAATTTATATTATGTAGATGATGTGAAGCCAGGCGACTTGATGAAAAAAAGTATTGATGCAATGCTTGAAACGCTTGACCCTTACACAGAGTATTATCCCGAATCAGCTATTGAAGATTATAAATTTATGCTTACTGGTCAGTATGGAGGTATTGGTGCCGCTATCCGTCAAAAAGGCGATTATGTGATAGTAGCCGAGCCGTATCAGGGATTTCCTGCATTTAAAGCAGATATAAGAGCAGGTGATATTATTCTTGAAGTTAACGGAACTCCAGCAAAAGGAAAGAAAACGGAAGATGTTACAAAAATTTTAAAAGGAACTCCTAATACACAGGTTAAAGTTTTAATTCAAAGAGAAGGAGAAGCCAAGCCGATTGAAAAAACTTTGATGAGAGAAGAAATTAAAATTAAAAATGTTCGCTACTATGGGATGATAACCGATAGTATAGGTTATATAAAACTTGGATCGTTTACTGAAAATGCAGCCGATGAAGTTAAAGATGCCGTAGTTGCTTTGAAACAAAAAGGAATGAAATCGCTGGTGTTTGATTTGCGAGGAAATGGTGGTGGATTGCTTCGCGAAGCCGTTGATATTGTAAATCTTTTTGTAGATAAAGGACAAGAGATAGTTAGTACAAAGGGTAAAATGAAAGATTGGGACAAAACGCATTATGCATCAAGCGCACCATTGGATACTCAAACTCCAATTGCTATGTTGGTTGATAGAGGTTCTGCCTCTGCCTCAGAAATTGTTTCGGGTTCTATTCAGGATTTAGACAGAGGAGTACTTATTGGTCAACGAACTTTTGGAAAAGGACTTGTTCAACAAAACAGACCATTAAGCTATAACACACAATTGAAAGTTACTGTTGCTAAATATTATATCCCCAGCGGAAGATGTATTCAAGCACTAGACTATTCGAATAAAGCAGAAGATGGTAGTGCTGAAAAAGTACCAGATTCGTTGATTACGGCATTCAAAACTAAAAATGGCAGAATCGTGTATGATGGGGCAGGGGTTTTGCCAGATGTTGTTGTAGAAACCAAAAAGTATTCAAATATCTTAGCAAGTTTGATCACCAAATCTTTAATTTTTGATTATGCTACAAAATATAGGATAGCTAATAAAACTATCACTAATGCTAGAGAATTTAAATTGAGCGATAAAGATTATCAGGATTTTGTTGCTTTTTTGAATGGTAAAGAATACGATTATACTACAAAAACAGAACAGCTGATGAAAGATTTAAAAGATGCTTCAGAAAAGGAAAAATCTTTTGATGCAATTAAATCTGAGTATGAAAATCTTCAGACCAAAATAAACCATGACAAAAAGGAAGATTTGACAAAGTATAAATCAGAGATTACAGAATTTTTAGAAGAGGAAATTTCTTCTCGTTATTATTTTCAAGATGGAAGAGAAGAGGCTGCGATGAAATATGATGATGAACTTGCAGAAGCTAAATCATTATTGAGAAATACAGCAAAATACAAATCCATATTGACTTCTATTAATAAACCTGAAAGGCCATTTAATAAAGTGGTTTTGGAAAAAGCAACTAGTAAAAAATAAATTTTATTTCCCATCTCTAAAAGCCATGTGAAAAGCATGGCTTTTTAGTTTATGCAATTTTATTAAAAAATAAGCGTTTAACATTATCTCAGTGATACAAAAATTAAAGCCATACCACCCTCATATTTATTTCGCTTCACTTTGTATTCTTATTATTGGATTGCCTTTTTCTAAATTTTTAATGAGTGTAGGCCAAATTATACTTTTTGGTAATTGGATTTTAGAAGGAGATATTAAACATAAATTAAAACAATTTTTGAGCAATAAAGTAGCAGTGGTTTTATCTTCTGTTTTTCTTTTTCACTTATTAGGACTGCTCTATACCCTTGATTTTGATTATGGGTTTGAAGATGTAAGAAAAAAAATTCCATTAGCACTTTTGCCTTTAGTGCTTAGTACCTCTCCTAAAATTTCTTCTGAAAAATTTAATACACTTCTCCATCTTTTTTGTGCTACAATTTTTGCTTCCACGCTATATGCTATTTTTATTTATTTGGGCGTTGGCAATAGAGATATTTCTAATACACGAGAGATTTCGGTCTTCATATCTCATATTCGTTTTGCCCTTTTAATTTGCATCACTATATTTATTTCAGTATGGTTTTTATTTTTTGTACAGCTTTCATTTAGAGCAAAATTAGCTTATGCACTTTTTCCATTGTGGCTTATTGGATATTTAATTATTTCAGAATCACTAACAGGAATATTTATTCTTATTTTAACGATAGTACTTATTTCGTCTGTATACATTACTCGACAAAAAAATAAGAATAAAAAAGTCTTTGCCTTCATTTTTATCATTGTTAATGTTTTTACTTTTTATAGTTATCTGAAAATGAATTTTGCCTTTTTCTATAGTCAACCAACTGTAGCGTATTCAAAATACGATACTCAAACTAAACTTGGAAACCCTTATACCCATGATACTTTAAGTTTATTTACCGAAAATGGAAATAATTTATGGGTTTATGTTGCTTCTGAAGAACTTGATTCAGAATGGAACACGAGAAGCAAAATCCCTTTGAGTGCAAAAGACAAAGATGGTAATGATATATATTATACGCTTGTTCGATTCATGAGTTCTAAAGGATTGAAAAAAGATGCAGAAGGTTTGGCATCCTTAAAACAGAAAGAAATAGAAGCTGTAGAAAATGGAGTTTCTAATTATTTATATTTAGAAAAATATTTTTTGAGAAATAGAATTCATGCAACTATATGGGAGGTAGATAATTATTTGAATGGAGGAAATCCTAGTGGACACTCACTTGTACAGAGGTTTGAGTTTTGGAAAGCGGCAACTCAGATAATAAAAAATAACTTTTGGACGGGCGTAGGAACGGGGGATGTAAAAAATGCCTTTGAAAAACAATACGAAGAAATGAAATCTCCTTTAACTAAAGAATATAGATTGCGTTCTCACAATCAATTTTTAGAAATTGCTGTTGGCTTTGGAATAGTTGGGTTATTGATTTTTCTTTTCTCATTATTCTATCCATTTATTTACCACAAAGGAATATTTAACTATCTGTATTTATCGTTTTTTTTTATTGCCCTTTTTTCCTTCTTCACAGAAGACACCCTTGAAACACAAGCAGGAGTTACGTTCTATGCATTTTTAAGTTCCTTCTTTCTATTTGTCGGATCTTATGAAAAGAATTAGACTTTTATCAATTTAAATTTCCCAAGGTATAATTCGTACTGTATCATTAGCCAAATTATTATACATGGCAGAGCTTTTAGCGCATAGGGTACAATTATATTGTCTCTTATATATTTAGGAAATAAATCAGTTGGCGATAAGGAAGTAAGGACTAACGCAAATAGCAACAAAAACTTCTGGGTGTTATTCTTTTCCCCTATCATATACCACAAAACTACTCCAAGTATTGCAATTATAAAGGTTGCGGACTCTGCTTTATGATTGAAAATTATTACCCAAATGAGAATGCTGCTAAATAGGTAAACTCTGAAATTAAATATTTTGTAAAATTTGAAATTGAAAAGTGGAATTAATAATATGGCTAAACCTAATATCTGAAATAGCAGATTATTTAAAGAAAGATTAAACCAAGAATCAAATATTTTCATTATTGAAAAATTAAGCTCATGCGATTGGTCATGTCGAAGCATGTTAAACCAGCTTTCATACTGGTAGATTAGCTGACTTGCAGAAGTAAAAATTAGAGGTAAAAGCAAAAGTAAAACACTCCAGAATAACATATACATTATAAATTTTATTTTGTTTGGATATATTAAAAAAAGTACAATAGGTGCTATTCCAAAAATTTTTATGTAAAAACAAAGTGTCAAAAATAATGAAGCAAGTATGGAATTGTTTTTTTCGAAAGACACGAAAGACAATAACATGAGTGCTGCTACCAGCCCATTACTTTGAGAATTTTGGATGCTGGTAAGTAGTTCAAGCAGTACAAACCAATAAATCAAATGTTTTTTATCAATATCAATGGAAGGCAATTTTTTGATAGCAATAAATAATGTTAATGAATTGAGTAAGTTCCAAAAAATAATTCCTAAAAAATTAGGTAATAAATAAAAAGGAGCCATTAAAACCGAAAACGTAGGGCTGTATTTATATAAGTCGTAATACTTTTCAGCATGTGGAATATATAAGTCTATGTTATGAATTAAATTTTGAAATGAAGTTTTGAAAATTAAATAGTTATTTATGTGGTTTTCGCCAAGCCAATACCTATGTATGCTAGCTACGATTGTAATGATTGCATAACTCCAAAAAATAAATTTTTCAGATTTAAAAATGTCTAGATTTAAAAATCGTTTCATTTTTTAGAATTTTGCAAAGAATAAAGTTTGCTGTATTTAAGATAGGTTTCGTATGCACTTATTCTACAAATTATAAATCCATATTTACCATCCAACAGGCCTAATTTTATAAAATAATTTCGAATAAATTTGGCAATTGCTTTAATAAAAATAGTTGTATAAAAAATGTTCTTCCCTTTTTGAAAAAGAGCGTTTGCTGCAATAGTTGAGAATTTTTCTGCCTGAATATAATGAGCTTCGATAGTGTAATAACTATAATGAAGAATATCTCCTTTTAAATAATTTGTTTTTTCATTTTTTTCATTTAGTACATATTCATCATGCGGATTAATTCCAGCCCAATGACCTTTTCTAGAATCCCATAAACGAAGTTTTTTGTCAGGATACCAGCCACAATGTCTAACCCATGTTCCGCAGTAGTTGGTTAGGCGATTCATAAAAAACCCATCATATTTCCAATTCTTTTTTGCATCAAGAATAGATTTTTTTAGTTCCTCTGAAAGAGCTTCATCTGAATCTATCGAAATTATGTGCGGATATTTTGCTTGTGTAATTGCCCAGTTTTTTTGCTCGATATGCCCGTCAAATTTATGTTGAACAAATCTGGCTTCCTTCGACTTTACGATTTCTTCAGTTCTATCAGTGGAAAAAGAGTCAACTACCACAATATCATCCACCACTCCCTGAAGAGAATCAAGGCATCTGCCAATGTTTTTTTCTTCGTTAAAACTTATTATTACTGCTGATAGTTGAATCACGAAAGCAAATTTACCAAATTTTGTTATTGAGATTTTTTAAAGTTTAACTTTGCATCAGTGTTGGAAGTAAAAGACATATTAAACAAAATCTCATTGGGCGATGTTAAAACATTGGCTCGGGCTATAACTATTGTTGAAAACGAGCTTGAGGGGTATGAAGAAATTTTAAAAAATCTTTCTTTTCAAAAAAAAATTCCAGTTATTGGAATTACAGGTCCTCCGGGTGCAGGAAAGAGCACCATTATTAATTCAATATTAAATATTCTAACATCAAAAAATAAAAAAATTGGAGTAATTGCAATTGACCCTACTTCTCCTTTTAACTATGGTTCGCTGTTAGGTGATAGATTAAGAATGGCAGAACACTTTAATAACCCTAATGTTTTTATTCGTTCACTTGCTACAAGAGGTTCTTTGGGAGGTTTATCTGCAAAAACAATTGAAGTGGTGGATGTAATGCGAAATTTTGATTTTGATTACATATTTGTGGAAACAGTTGGAGTAGGGCAGAGTGAAGTCGAAATTGTTGGGCTTGCTGATACAACTATCTTGGTTCTTGTTCCAGAATCAGGAGATGAAGTGCAGACAATCAAATCAGGTATTATGGAGATTGCGGATATCTTTGTTGTAAATAAAGCAGATAGAGAAGGGGCGAATATTTTTTCAAAAAATTTACATGAGTTTTTGCATGAGAAAAAACAATCTACTTGGGCTACTCCTGTAATAAAGTCTATCGCTACTCAATCAGATGGTATTGATGAGTTGATAAAAAAAATTGATGAACATTTTCCTTATGCTAATACCGAAAAAAAATCTTTTTTAATGACCGAAAAGGCATTTCGTTTAATTCAGAATAAGCGAATGAAAGGAATTGATAAAAAGGAATTAAATAATAAAATAGTTGAAGAGTTAAAAAACGTAAATTTCAACTTGTATAAATTTATAGAATCGTTTTAATATTGAATGTCAAAGAAAATAATTAAAATAGGATTTATTGGAATGGCTGTTGT
>CAYPEC010000019.1:0-14258 GCA_964409625.1 uncultured Bacteroidia bacterium
TGCTTATCTCTTTTTAAATATCTTTGCGGGGCAAGAATGGACGAAGTAAAAGACATATACAGTAGCATTCAAAAAAATGCTGTACTTATTGGTATCATTACCAAAAACCAAGATGAACATCAATCAAAAGAATATTTGGATGAGTTAGCATTTTTGGCAGAAACAGCTCATGTAACTCCTAAAAAACAATTTGTTCAAAAGCTTCAAAGCCCTGATCCCAGAACATTTATAGGTTCAGGAAAAATTCAGGAAGTAAAAAAATACATTGATGAAAATCAAATTGACTTAGTAATTTTTGATGATGAGCTTTCGCCTTCACAGCAAAGAAATATTGAGAAAACATTACAAAAAAAAGTACTCGATAGAAACACATTGATACTTGATATTTTTGCTCAACGCGCAAGAACAGCTCATGCTAAAACACAAGTAGAACTTGCTTTTCATCAATATATGCTACCGAGATTAACGGGTATGTGGACTCACTTAGAAAGACAAAGAGGAGGCACAGGAACAAGAGGTGGTGCGGGAGAAAAAGAAATTGAAACTGACAGAAGGATTGTGCGCGATAAAATTGCTGTACTCAAAGAAAAATTGAAAGAGATTGACAAGCAAATGGCAACCCAACGCAAAAGCAGAGGTGAAATGATTCGTGTTGCATTAGTGGGTTATACAAACGTTGGAAAATCAACAGTGATGAACCTCATTAGCAAATCAACTGTATTTGCCGAAAACAAATTATTTGCAACACTTGATACAACTGTAAGAAAAGTAGTAATTGAAAATTTGCCTTTTTTACTTTCAGATACAGTTGGATTTATTCGCAAACTTCCGCATGATTTAGTTGAGTCTTTTAAATCTACTTTGGATGAAGTGCGTGAGGCAGATATTTTAGTACATGTGGTAGATATTTCGCATCCTAATTTTGAGGAACAAATAGAAGTAGTAAACCAAACCCTTGCTGATATTGGCGCTGGAGACAAACCAACAATTTTACTTTTCAATAAAATTGATGCTCACCATTACATTAAAAAAGATGAAGATGATTTAACTCCAATTAAAAAAGAAAATTTGAGTTTGGATGATTTGAAAAAAACATGGATGCGAAACATGAATCAATTACCTAACAATACTCGATTTGGGGACCACCATGTTTGCTTATTTATTTCTGCTTATAAAAAAATAAATATTGAAGAATTTAAAAAGAAGCTTTACGAAATGACCAAAGAAAGGCATATTGTAAGGTATCCGTACGACAAGCTTTTGTATTAAAAAACATTTTTTCTACCAGATTTTATTTCTCTTTGTAACCTTTTTGTATCTTCAATGGTATAATACCACAAATCCCTTTAAAAAATTATGACTACATCTTTACTCTAAGAATTACGGTTTAACCCTAAAACTAAAGTAAGATGAGTGCGAACATCCCCAAAGTAGCTTGCGGCATTACAGATAACGAAGCAAGTCAAAATCCAAAAACATTTATTGGTAATTTATTAAATCCAAAAGTAATTTTCTTATTGCTGAATATATACTTGCCAATATACGGGCAAGATGAAGAGCCAAAAGATTTGTTTGATAAAACACCTCCTTCAGTTGTAGAGCGTTTCAAAATTCAAAACTATTTAGAAAAAAACAGAGGAAGAAAAATTGGAGATGGCTTGCCACTTACACTTTTGGATAGTGCCTTTAAACAATACTTTAAAGGCGATTGGTTTGAAATCCTTGTTTGGAGAAAATTATGGACTGGAATGGGGGAACCTGATGTTGAAGTTAAAAATGCTCAATATGGAGATGTTATCATTATTCAACCGAAAAGTAAAAATTGTAAATGGGAACAAATCCAAATGGGATTTGTAAGGCAGGTGATAGATGATAGTACCGTCTATGTATATGAACAAAATAAAAGTGAATTAAAATTAACCTTAAAGCATTTAGAAAAATATCATAATGTTGAAGTTATTATAGCCCCATTAATTCCAAGAAAACAACTTGCAGAAGCATACAAAACAATTTTACAAGAAAAGGTTTTTGTAAAAAAAGAAAAGGAGCAGCTAAAGTATGTCGAAAAACCAAGCGCTTCAGACGAAGAGTATAAAACAATTCAAACATATCTGAAAAAAAATATGGGAAGAAGAGTTGGAGATGGAATTTGCCACACTCTTATAGACAGTGCACTTGCATTATTTTTTAACGGGAATATATGGGATTTGATGAATTTTGATGGGTGGATAGAACGAGAAGCATATCTAAATTTAGATTATGCAAATTTCAATTTAGGTGCTGGTATTGTAGATTTAAAAGATGCAAAATTTGGCGATATAATTATTTACAATGATGCAAAAACACCTTGGTCTGATGAAGGGATAAGACATATTGGTTTTATAAAAAAAGTAGAAAGCGATAGCAGCTTTTATGTTATAGAACAAAACCCTAGCCCCGTTGAAATTCATAAAGAATTTGTTAAATACTATATTGATGGAAGAATTATAGTTTTAAGACTACCACCAAAAAAAGAATTACAAAGAAGATGGGAGTTGGTCTTAGAAAAAAAAGCATTATATGATGCATGGAGAATACTCAATAGAGCTAAAGAAGCTAAAGAAAACAAAAATGAATTGACTATCGCTAAATGAAAAGGTTAATTATAATGCTAATGTTCACTTATATAAGTGGAGTAGCGCAAGAAGAGAACAAATATTACGAAATGAGCACAACGCAATTTCTTCAATCAAGTTGGGGAGTAGTTAAATTTAATTTTGACAATGTTGATATTCCCTTGATGAATGCAGCTATTTTTCATCTCACAAATTTAGAGCGCGAAAAAAAAGGAATACATCCACTAAGACACAATATCGTATTAGAAAATGCCGCTGCTTTTCATTCTGAGAAAATGGAAAAGCTTCATTTCTTTGCTCATGAAAACAGAAAAGAAGCAAAATATAAAAACCCTGAAGACAGAGTGAAGAAATTTGGGTTAGATAACAGAATGGTTGGTGAGAACATTGTGTTAAATCCATTTTATACTGTTAAGAATATGCCAGAAAAATATTTGACGAAAAAGTTGAAAAAAAAATACAAGTCACTTATTTTGAAAAGAAAAACAAATGAGAAAACATACCTAGATATAGCAAAAGAGTTATTAACCTTATGGATGCATTCTGCAGGGCATAAAAAAAATATCCTTAATAAAGAGTATACTCACTTGGGCTGTGGAGCTTATTTTTACAGAGATAAAACAAGCATTAGCATTTTAGCAACTCAGGATTTTATGATTTACAATCCACTATCTCCGGAAGTGAGTGAGAACAAACAAAATAGTTTGGCAAAATAACCGACAAGGAAAACAAAAATAAATTGACAGTTGCTAAGTAAATATATTTTGAAAAAGTTAAATATAAATTTCGCAAAATGAAACTAACGCCAGAAGAAGAAGAACAAGCAAAACTGAAAATGGCAAAGTGGCTAAAGGCTTGGAAAATTGCAGAGCTATACAGAGAATTTGACGAAGAAAAAAAAGAGGATAAACTTAAAGAGAATGAGGAAAATAACAAATCGAAAAAAGACGAAGAATCTAAATAGATTAATAGTAAGAAGCAAATAGAAATATAGGTAAAGTAACTTTCTACAGACCTTATAAAACGAATTGACAATTGCTAAATGAAAATATTAATATGTGAGAAAAATATTAAATTTGAGTCTATAATTAAACGAAACAAATAAGTTAAACAAATTTAAAATGGAATTAGTATTAGACAATATTTTAGCCCATTTATTTAAATATTCAGGGGCATTGTGTATTTTGGGTTTACTTATGTATCGTGCTGCAAGATTGTATGAAAATCTTAAATTTTTAAAAAGAACGGATCCGGAAAAATACACTTTGTATGTAGATAGGATTATGATTAATTGTGGGTTGCTAGGCGCTTTCTTAGCACTAATTTTCGGAATAGTATTTATCGCCCAATTTAAGTAATGAGAAAAATTACCGGTAATTATATTTAATCACAAATAAATGTCACCCACATTCATCAAAGCACTATTTAGCTCCGATAATGTTTTCGTGTTTTTTTGCTCTTTAGCAATAGCAATTCCTAAGGTATAAGCATGTTTAGCTTTTTCAGTATCTGAAATTTCTTCGTATGCCTTACCCAACTGATAATATGCAGCTAAATAGTTTTTATCTTTTTCAATAATAAACTGAAATGTAGAAATTGCTTCTGAAAAGTTTTCTTGTTTTACAAGCTCCAAAGCCAAAGCATAATTTAGAAATAAATCATTTGGCTCCGCTTGGAGCATTTGTTTTAACTGTTCAATTCTCGACATGGAAATTAAACTACGCTCTTAAACTGATTAAGGAAACGAATATCGTTTTCGAAAAACAAACGTAAATCTTTTACTTGATACTTAAGCATAGCAATACGCTCAACGCCCATTCCAAAAGCATATCCCGAATATTGGTTGCTATCAATTTTGCAATTTAAAAGAACATTTGGGTCAACCATACCACAACCTAAAATCTCAACCCAACCCGAACCTTTGCAAATGTTACAACCCTTTTGCGCACAAAATGGGCAAGAAATATCCATCTCTGCACTTGGCTCTGTGAAAGGGAAATAAGATGGTCGCAAACGAATTTTAGTTTCTTCGCCAAACATTTCTTTTGAGAAATATAAAAGTGTTTGCTTTAAATCTGCAAACGAAACATCTTTATCAATGTACAATCCTTCCACCTGATGAAACTGACAGTGTGCACGAGCAGAAATTGCTTCATTTCTGTAAACTCTTCCAGGCGAAATTGTTCGTATAGGAGGTTTAGAATTTTCCATCACTCGCACCTGAACAGATGATGTATGAGTACGAAGAGCCATTACTTTTGAAATAAAAAAAGTGTCTTGCATATCACGTGCTGGATGGTCTTCGGCAAAATTTAATGCAGAAAAGTTATGCCAATCATCTTCAATTTCGGGTCCTTCTGAAATAACAAAGCCAATACGTGAAAATATTTCGATAATTTGATTTTTAACAATCGATAATGGATGGCGAGAACCAAGCTGAACAGGGTCAGCAGGAAGTGTTAAATCAATATCTGCATTTTGATTTGTATCAGATGATTCAAACTTTTCTTTTAGTTCATTTAACTTTTCCTGCGCTTTATTTTTTAAAACATTTAACTTCTGACCTACTTCTTTTTTCAATTCAGGAGTTACATTTTTAAAATCATCAAACAACACAGAGATAGCGCCCTTCTTGCTCAAAAGTTTTATACGAAATTCTTCTACGCTTTCCTTTTTATTTGGATTGAAAGATTCAATTTCTTTTAATATTTCTTCTATTTTCTGTTGCATTATTTCTATTTGCTTTTCTCTTTTTTGTGTTTTTGCTTCTTCACTTTTTTAAGAATTCCCATTTTGATAATTCTCACATCACTTAAAGGTCTTGCGTTGGCATCAACTTTAACAGCTGCAATTTTTTCCACTATATCCATTCCTTCTACTACTTCACCATAAACGGTATAAGCTCCATCTAAATGAGGTGTTCCACCTATCGTTTTATAATCATTTCTTGCCTGTTCTGAAAATTTGTATGGTCCCCTTGCTGCAAATAAACTATCCTGTTGTGGACGAAATTTGGCGGACAGTATCTGAACACTATCCATTCTTCCTTCCATCTGATTTTTCAAAATTCGCTCTCTCAACAATTTATTCTCAGGTTTCTTCATCACTTCATTAGAAATTTGCTGTTTTGCAATTCTATTTCCCATAAGCATTAACGTGCTATCTGTAAAAACTTTTCCTTGTACAATATAAAACTGACAACCAGATGAAGCAAGTGTAGGATTTTCCACATCTCCATTTCTAGCTGCTGCCAATGCTCCTTTTTTATGATACAAACTTGGAACAAACTCCGCAGGAATTGTATATCCTACATCTCCTTCACCTAACATTTTACCTGCTTCAGCACGCCTTGAATCAGGGTCTCCACCTTGAATCATAAAATTTTGAATCACGCGATGAAATAACAAACTATCATACGTTCTTTTTTTTACAAGCTTGATAAAATTATCACGATGATTGGGAGTTTCATTATACAGTTTGATGATAATATCTCCAAAAGTAGTCTTAATCAAAACATGCGTTTCTTTTTTCGGCTTGTCTCCAGCAAAAAGTGCTGATGAAATTGAAATAAGAAACAACAATAAATATTTTTTCGGTTTCATAATTTAATATTGAAGGATAAAGATAAAGGTTTTACAGAAAACAAGATATCGAGTTGATTTTACTTATTCACCAGTAGTTTATAACCTCTGCCATGAATATTTAAAATTTCCACTTTGCCATCTTCTTTCAAATACTTACGGAGCTTGGCAATAAATACATCCATGCTACGACCAGCAAAATAACTATCGTCATGCCAAATAGAATTGAGTGCAAAATTTCTATCCAAAACATCATTTTGGTGAAGACATAAAAGCTTCAAAAGTTCAGCTTCTTTTGTTGTGAGTTTATGTTCTTTTGCTTTATATGTAAGCAATTGACGAGCATAATCAAATTTATAACTTCCAATTTTAAATTCCTTTTGTTCAGATTTTACTGATGATACTTGTGTTCTTCTTAAAATTGCTTGCAATCGCATGAGCAATTCTTCCATACTAAATGGCTTTGTTATGTAATCATCTGCTCCTACCGAAAATCCTTCTATGGTATCTTCTTTCATTGATTTTGCTGTAAGAAACACAATTGGAATTTTTTTATCAATAGCTCGAATTTCTTTTGCAAGTGTAAACCCATCCTTCACTGGCATCATCACATCCAAAATACACAAATCGTATTTTCCTTTAGTAAAAAACTCAAAGCCCTCTTTACCATTCACAGCAAGCTTTGCTGCAAATCCTTTTGCTTCCAAATATTCACGAAGAAGAAGCCCAAGATTGTTATCATCTTCTACCAATAAAATTGATGTTGCTAAATTTGCCATGACTAAGTATTATTTAAATTAACTGGAAGTTTTAAAATAAACGTACTGCCTTTACCTAATTCACTCTCTACCGAAACTGTCCCTTGGTGTTTCTCCACAACGGTTTTCACATAACTTAATCCTATACCAAAACCTTTTACATTGTGAATATTTCCTGTAGAAACACGATATAGTGTATCAAATATTTTTTTCTGATTCTCCTTGCTTATTCCAATACCATTGTCTTGCACACTTATCAAAATCTCATTTCCAATGTTTTCAGTTTTAATTTTTACAAATGGTTTTGACTCTGAGTATTTCAAAGCATTATCAAGCAAATTGTATAAAATATTTGTGAGATGTGTTTTATCAGCTTTAATAAAATGATTAGTAGCATTCAATTCAGTAACAATTTCTCCTTCCTTACGCTCTACTTGAAGTCGAATATTGCTAATCGTATGTTCCATTATTTGATGAACGTCTACTTCTTCTAAATGCAAGATAAAAGCACCTTTATCGAGAATTGCGGTTTGCAAAATATTCTCCACTAATAATCCGAGTCTTTTATTTTCTTCATTAATCATCTTCACGTAATTTCCTATTCGTTGCGGAGATTTTTCAATTGAGTTATCTCCCAAAACTTCGCACGCAAGCGAAATTGTAGATATTGGCGTTTTAAACTCATGAGTCATATTATTAATAAAATCGTTTTTTATCTCTGAGAGTTTTTTTTGTTTTACAATAGTAGAAATGGTGTAATAGAATAAAATTACAAGGACAAGAATCAACAAGGCAGAACCGGAAAGCATTAGCCACATGGCGTTTAAAATGTACCTTGTTTGTGATGGGAAATAAACAGATAAATATTTTTGATTGATAAAAATATTATTGGGTGTGAGGTTTACTTTAAATTTTGATTTTAATAATTCCTGATTACGAACTGTATTGGCTTCAGGCAAATTCCCAATAACTCCATATTCGTAATTGGCGGTGATGCCTTTATTCAAAAACTCTTCTTGAACCATTTTTGAAATACTTGGAGTGTCAATTTTGAAATCAACACCACTATAGGTAGTAATGCTAATAAGTTCATCAAAAATATCATTTACCACATCTGTTTTCTGAAGAAATTTTTGAAAATTTTCGTTTGTAGTGTCGAATGAATTGATGATTACCTCATTCTTTTTTGTAACAGTATTATCAATGTCAAAAGCAATTGGATGAACTGAATCTACTGTATAAGCGCGCTCTTTGGATTGTTTGCTAACAACTCCATTTGAATCAGTCGAAACTTCTTCAAATATTTTCACATTCATCCATTTGTTCTTCTCCTCATATTTAGTCTTATCCGAAATATTACCATCTGATAAGCCAAAGGATTTTCCAATGGAGTCGTGTTCCATCAACCATCTTATGCCTTGTTTTCTAAAATTTATTCGTTTTGTAATTTTAGCTGCAGTAGATTTTTTATCGAGCTTATATACCACATTGTTTAACGATTCACTCACTTCTTGTTCAAAGCGCTGCTTATTAAGCGTAACCGCATTGTTTATCCAGTAAAGCTGAATAATGACCAGCGCAATTAAAGCTATCGCTGCTAAGGTTGTGATGAAACGTATGTTGTATTTATTAATCATTAACATTACAAATTTAGCATCATAAAGGGATTATTGATTTTGCTTAACACTTTTTAACACTCATGAACCTATCATTAACACAATTAAATTGAATCCTAATCTAATTTTGTATCGAAAATTATTGCTGAGATAAACTTCCCTCCTATCGTGCAAATCAATTCTCGGTAATGTAAGGGGCGTAATTCACGCCCCTTTATTTTTTATTAGTAATTTTACATAGCAAACTATTTATGATGAAAAAAATTCAGAATTATATAAACGGAGAATTAATTGAACCTACGGGTAAGACTTATATTGATAATTATAATCCTGCTACAGGAAAAGTATATTCATTAATACCTGATTCAGACGAACGTGATGTACAATTAGCGGTTGATGCTGCAAGTGCTGCCTTCCCAAAATGGTCGTCAACAAAAAAAGAAGAACGAGCAAAAGTGATGTTGCGAATTGCTGAGTTAATTGAAAAAAACTTTGACCGACTTGCAGTTGCAGAATCTACCGACCATGGAAAACCGGTTTGGTTGGCAAAAATGGTTGATATTCCAAGAGCATCCGCAAATATGGAGTTTTATGCAACTGGAATTATGCATCTCTCTTCCGAAGCACACACAATGGAAGACACAGCTATAAATTATACTATCAACGAACCTATAGGAGTGGTGGGCTGCATCTCTCCTTGGAATTTTCCGCTTTATTTATTTACTTGGAAAATAGCACCTGCATTAGCTTCTGGCTGTACTGTAGTTGCAAAACCATCTGAAATTACTCCGATGACAGCATATCTTTTTTCTGAATTATGTATTGAAGCTGGTTTGCCAAAAGGAGTTCTAAATATTGTTCATGGATTAGGCAGTAAAGCTGGTTCGGCTATTGTTGCTCATCCAAAAATTCAAGCAGTTTCATTTACCGGAGGGACAAAAACAGGAGCTGAAATTGCACGAACAGCAGCTCCAATGTTTAAAAAACTATCTCTTGAACTTGGCGGTAAAAATCCAAATATTGTTTTTGCAGATTGTAATTTTGATAATGCAATTAAAACAAGTTTACTTTCTTCTTTCTCAAATCAAGGAGAAATATGCCTTTGCGGGTCAAGAATTTTTATTGAAAGACCTCTTTACGAAAAATTTAAAACTGAATTTGTAACTAAAACAAAAGCATTAAAAGTTGGTAATCCAGCTGAAGATACTAGTAGACTTGGAGCTATTGTATCCAAGCAACATTTCGAAAAAATATTATCCTATATAGAACTTGCTAAAAAAGAAGGAGGAAAAATTTTATGTGGAGGCAATTTCGTAAATCCTGGAAATGAATTTGCAAATGGATGGTATATAGAGCCAACTGTGATTGAAGGATTGCCTTATGATTGCAGAACCAATCAAGAAGAAATTTTTGGACCTGTGGTAACCCTTACGCCTTTTGATACAGAAGAAGAAGTTTTGAAATATGCCAACAGTACAATTTATGGTTTGGCTTCAACCGTTTGGACAGAAAATTTAACTCGCGCACATCATATTGCTGCAAAACTTCATACAGGAATTGTATGGATTAATTGCTGGCTATTACGTGATTTAAGAACTCCTTTTGGTGGAGTAAAAAGTTCGGGAGTGGGCAGAGAAGGCGGATTTGAGGCATTGCGGTTTTTCACCGAGCCAAAAAATGTTTGTATAAAACTTTAGTTCTTTGTTTCAAATGCTTCTTGCTTATTTCCGTTGGTAAAAAACCAACTGAAACGCTTGTCAAAAGCACTTTGAAATTTATCGAACAATGAAATTAGTTTCTTGATGAATTGCATAGTAAATGATTTATAGCAAACTTAAAATGATTTATAGCTTTTCCAACTCGCTGAAAAACATTGTTTTCAACAGCGTTATTAACCTATTTATATTACTCCTTTCATTCGCTTCTCCTGTATTTTCTCAAACGAAAAACATAGATTTACTTACGCCATCAAATGAAAAACTTTTTGCTGTTGACCTCAATAGTGGCAAAAGAATTCGATTTTATGTTGGAGATTTAATCGCTCTAAAAGTGAATAAAAAAGATACTCTCTATAAAGGCAGAATAGAGCTCATTGAAGATTCTGCTATATGGGTAGATAATATAGAAGTAAAGATTAATACGATTTCAAAAATTTATGATGCAAGAGGAAGAAGATGGGCAAGTTTTATTTCAAGTATTCTTTTCAGAGGTGGAATAGGATTTTTTTTAATTGATGTTGTAAATCGAACTATAAATTCTGAAGAACCAATATTTCATCCTACTACATTACTGGTATCTGGCTCTGCTATTGGTGCAGGACTTTTGCTTGTCCCTTTTAAGGAAAGGAAATACAAAATCGGAAGTAGAATTAAAGTGAAAATAATAGACCTTAAACCGAATTAAATTTCAGAATACTTCTCTTTCAAAAACTCTCTGTAATCGCCAAGATTAGCCATTACTTGAAGTTCTCTGTAACGCTTATGAAAAGCATTATCATTTGATTGCATATTGAGTTCAGCTATTCTAAATTTATCGTAATTACAAAGTGCAACTCGCTCATCTGATGTTAGCGATTCGCCTCTGAATTCTTTTTCACGTAAATCGTTGATGCTTGGCAGAATTCCAATTCCTGACTTGATACTTTGTTTTTCGGTAGTTTTAATTCTTTCCATATACAAATAGAGGTTTGTACAAATGTATAATTCTAAGCTTAGGAATTTGTCAATTACGCTTTATTGTTTTCAACATTTTTTTGTTGATACTTTTGAGAGCGAAAAACAAAAAATCCCGCTCCATAATTTGAAACGGGATTTGTCTTTTTGTTTGTGGTGCCCACTGGAATTGAACCAGTGACACAAGGATTTTCAGTCCTTTGCTCTACCAACTGAGCTAGGGCACCATGGCAAAGAGGCGGCAAATGTAATTATTTTCTTTTATCTCCAAAAATTATTTCAATTAAAGCGTAGATTTGTGGAAATGAATCTGGTTGTAGATATCGGAAATACAAGAGTAAAGGCTGCCCTTTTCGAGAAAAAGGAGTTAACCAAAATGGATGTATTTCTTCCTAGCGATATAAGCTCGTTAATAAAATTCATTGAGGAAGAAAATGGCATTAAAAATGTTATTTTTTCTAGTGTTGTAGGGGAAAGCCAGGAAATGATAAACGAAATACAAAAGCATATTTTTTCAGTAATTGTTCTTTCTTCCGCTACAAAAATTCCAATAATAAATTTATATAAAACTCCTGAAACACTTGGCAACGATAGACTAGCTGCAGCAATTGGAGCCCATTCCACTTTCCCTAATCAAAATGTTTTATCTATTGATTGCGGCACTTGCATTAAATATGATTTTATTAATTCTAGCGAAGAATATTTAGGAGGAGCTATTTCTTTGGGGCTAAATATGCGATTAGGCGCGCTTAATCACTTTACTTCTCGCTTACCATTAATAGAAAGTGATTTTGATTTTGATGGATTAATTGGTCAAAATACAACAGAATCTATCCTTTCTGGAACGCTAACTGCTGCTGCAATAGAAGTAGATGGAACAATAGAAAAATACAGAGAACAATTTCCCGACTTAAAAGTCGTTTTAACAGGCGGAGACATGCTTTTTTTTGAGAAACGATTAAAAAACACAATCTTTGCCGACCCTTATCTAGTTTTAAAAGGACTTAATGAAATACTTGAATACAATATCCGCTAAGCTTATTTGCTTTTTTTGTTTTGTAGCATTGCTTAGCAACGCTCAAACTACAACCAACTCTCCATACTCTCGCTACGGCTTTGGAGAATTACAATCAACAGGATTTGTAAAAAATCTTTCGATGGGAGGCACTGGAGTTGCAGTAACAAATGATTCTGTTGCTCCATATTACATTAATGTATTAAATCCTGCATCGTATGTTACCAACAGAATTACCACATTTGAAACAGGATTAAATTCTCAATTTCTTACAATATCATCTTCAAGTGGTAAGGCGAAATTAAATTCAGTAGCTCCTGCATATCTAGCCTTTGGAATACCTTTTACCAAATGGTGGGGGGCTTCTTTTGGCTTAATGCCCTATAGCCAGGTTGGATATACTATTTCTGCCGATTCGGTTTACGATAATATTGGTACTGTTACATCTTCATACAAAGGTTCGGGCGGAATTAATAAAGCATACTTTGGAAGTGGCTTTCGAATTAATAAATACTTATCGGTGGGAGGAAATTTTTCTTATTTATTTGGAACAATTGAAAATGAAAGAAGATCAATCATCTCTGGAGGAAATATTTTTAACACAAAAATCATTAAATCAACCAACGTAAGTGACATAAATTTTGATTACGGCATCAATTCTGGATTTTTAATTGATTCACTAAAAGGCAAAGCGCTTAATGAAAAAATTAAATTAAATTTTGGAGCAACTGCATCATTAGCAAAAGACATTAATGCAAAAAGCGACATATTTGCTGCTACCTTTATAAGCACTAACGCCTTTTATGATACGGATTTGGATACAATTCAATTTGAAGAAGATGTTAAAGGAAAAATAAATCTACCGCTTGCTTTATCATTTGGATTAAGTTTTAAAAAAGGAGAAAGAATTTTAGTTGCTGCTGATTATGCCATGCAACAATGGTCGCAATCATCCTATTATGGCGAAAATTTAGGGTTAAAAAATAGTATGCGAACTTCAATAGGGATACAATACAATCCAGCAAGTTCGGGATTTTCAAAATCAAACTATTTTAAACGAATTCAGTATAGGGCAGGATTAAAATATTCTTCATCTTTTATACAAGTTAACAATACTCAAATTACCGAAACATCTGTTTCTTTTGGATTTGGATTGCCTGTAGGGCGATTAAGGCAATATCAGCAATTCTCCATGTTCAACTTCGGATTTGAATTTGGAACAAGAGGCACTACCGACAATGGATTAGTAAAAGAAAATTTTATTAAAGCTGTTATTGGAATTACCATCAACGACCGCTGGTTTATAAAACCAAAATTTGACTAACTTTTTTTGTTTTGAAATTTCTCTCAAATACTTTTTTGCTTCTCATATTCTTACTTTTTGCTTCATGCGAAAACGATATTAAAACAGTTCAATCACTAACTGTTTCTGAAAATGGGCCAAGCGAAACCATAAAAGGAGGCGAAATACTTTACAGTGATTCGGCAAAACTTCTTGTCAAAATAACAAGTCCACAGATTGATAGATTTCAAGGCAAAAAAAATTATTTGGAAATGCCTATTGGAGTAAAAGTAGAATTTTATGATAAAGACAAAAAAGTGAAAACAAAGCTAACTGCTAATTATGCTATTAGATACGAAGACCAAGGAAAGATGGAAGCAAAGAATGATGTAGTTGTAATAAATGAAAAAGGAGAAAAATTAAATACAGAACATTTAATTTGGGATGAACGCAAACAATTAATTTATACAGAAGATTTCGTAAAAATTACCACAGCTGATGAGGTTATTTTAGGCGATGGCTTGGAAGCAAATAGTGATTTTAGTCAGTATAAAATCAAAAACATAAAAGGAACAATTAATATTAAGGACGATGCAGAGAAAAATGATTAGAATAATGGAGCTTGTATGGCTTTCCATTGCACTTTTTGGCTTAGCCGGTTGTATTTACTTTGGAATAAAAAAAGATATTGAGCAAATGCAAATATTCTTTTTATTGAC
>CAYPEC010000020.1:0-6989 GCA_964409625.1 uncultured Bacteroidia bacterium
AGAATTAACAGATGGTCATGCGCACTCAGAATGTTTCAAGAAAAACCTGTTTTTGGTTGGGGACCTGCAACCTTTATGTTTCAGTATGCACCTTTTCAGAAGCCCGATGAAAAAACAATTATTAGCACAAATAGTGGAGACTGGGGCGGTTCGCATAGTGAATATCTAGGACCATTAGCTGAATCTGGAATTTTTGGTTTGCTTACCTATTTGGGAATTGTTCTTACCTCTCTTTCTTCAGCATTTAGAATATTCTATTTGTCAAAGTCCAGAGAATTAAAATTAATTACTGCATCCCTGCTTTTAGGATTAGTAACGTACTTTACGCATGGTTTTTTAAATTTTTTCCTTGATTTAGACAAAGCATCGGTTCCTTTTTGGGGATTTATGGCAATGATTGTAGCCATTGATATTCATCATCGAAAAAATTTAGATAGGGAGGGAGAAATTATAGACGCTTCAAATGGATTTCTCCAATAGGAGCAATAATCATGGGCACCTTTTCGATGGTTACATTACTGGTGTCAAGTCCAAATGCTTTTTCTTCAGATAAACTTACATGTTTCAAAAGGAAATAAATATCGAGTGTAAGCTTTTCGTACCAAGGCAATTCATTTTCGTAAGACAAGAATTTTTCAAGCACCACAAACCTAAAATCCCCAATTACATTTTGTTTGTTTAAAGATTCGTAGCGGCTTGTAATGTCTACTTCATGGTTTTTAACCATATCCTGAACTACTTTTCTGAACATAACATTAATGCGTGGGGCAACACGGAATCCCAATCGGAAATCAATACGAATTAAATCTTCTTTTACAATTTCGGTAACCTTGTATTCCATGCGGTATGGTTCATCTACTACATCTACGTGAACTAACCAATAAAGGTCAGCACGCTTAGGTTGTTTTTGAAGAATCGAGTAAATTACTTTTGATTCAATTTCGTCTTTTTGGTCGGCACTTGTTAGATAAACTAAATGTGTTGCATATTTCGGAATACTTAAGTCTTTACTTAAATCAGCAATAAGAGAAGCGTATTCATTTAGTTTGGTAAACTCTACATAGCGGTTTCTGATTTTACGTGCATAATACCAAATCGCCATTACAAGAATTAAAACACCGCTAATTAAAATACTAATCCAACCGCCATGAAAGAATTTAGCAAGGTTAGATCCTAAGAAAGCAAATTCAACTGTAAGATAAATAATAATAAAAAATCCAATGAAACCTTTGGTGTATTTTTTCATCCACATATAATAGACAAGCAGGGTAGATGTCATTAGCATATTTAGGTTAATAGTTAACCCATAGGCAGCTTCCATGTTTGATGATTCCTGAAAATGCCACACTACAAAAATGCTACCTGCAAGTAATAACCAATTGATAGAAGGAATATAAATTTGGCCTTTGAGGTTTGTTGGAAATACAGTTTTTACTTTCGGCCAAAAATTTAAACGCATTGCTTCGTTGATAAGTGTAAAGGAAGCACTTATTAATGCCTGGCTGGCAACTATTGCAGCTAGGGTTGAAATAATAATTCCTGTAATTAGGAACCAATCAGGCATGATACTAAAAAATGGATTGCCTCCATTAAAATCTGTCAGTAATTTTCCTTCGTTTGAAAGTAACCAAGCCCCCTGTCCTAAATAATTAATAACAAGCATGATTTTTACAAAGAACCAACTTGCTCTGATATTTTCTTTTCCACAATGTCCTAAATCGGAATAAAGCGCTTCTGCTCCTGTTGTACAAAGAAATACAGCGCCTAATAACCAATATCCTCCCGGATGAATTGCCAATAATTTGTATGCATAGTAAGGATTAAGAGATTTTAATATTTCCCAGTTTCCAATAAGTTGAGATATACCAAGTACGCCAAGCATTAAAAACCAAATGAACATAATAGGACCAAAACCCCTACCAACTACTTTTGTCCCGAACTGTTGAACAAAGAATAAAGCGGCAAGAATAAAAATTACAATGGGAACAGTATCAATTTTAGGAGCTATTCTTCTTAAACCTTCAATGGCAGATGCAACGGAAATAGAAGGGGTAATAATTCCATCGGCTAAAAGGGCGCTACCACCAATAACAGCAGGTATAATAAGCCACTTAACTTTGGTTCTTCTTACAAGTGTATATAAAGAGAAAATTCCGCCTTCACCTTTGTTATCAGCTCTTAGAGCAATGATTACATATTTTACGGTGGTTTGTAATGTTAGTGTCCAGAATATACAAGATATACCTCCGAGAACAACATCTTTGTCGATAGGAGAGTTTCCAACAATTGCTTTTAGTACATAAAGCGGAGATGTTCCGATATCGCCATAGATAATACCAAGCGTAACAAGAAGCCCTGCAAATGTTACTGAGTGAAGATGATTGTGTTCTTTTCCGTTTTGCACGAAGGAGGATTTTTGCGCGTGCAAATGTATAAAATATTAATACGCTACGATTTTTTTTAGAAGTATATATTTTGAAGACGACCCTTTACTTAGTTTTTAGTAATTATCTTAAATAAAAAGGTAGTTATTGGATACATCATATGGTAATTTTTCATAAATTGACACTCCTTCATCATTTATGAAATAAGTTTTATACCCAATTTCATTCAACAAATTTTCTATTTTTTCTTTTCCAAAAGGATTATCAGGATTTATCTCTACCAACAAAATTGGTTTGAATTTTTTTAGCAGATTAATCATTCCAAGTAAAGCTAAGTATTCACCACCTTCTATATCAATCTTAATTAATTTAATTGAGTTTATTTTTTTATCCAAAAAATATTCATCCAGTGAGGTTGCCTGAACATCTTCTGTGTAAGTAGAGTTTTTAGAATAGGCACTTGCCATGCCACTATTTTTTTCCGAATCGTTTAAGTGTATTTTAAGAGTTTGTTTTTTATCCGAGACTGCAATATTTTCGGTTCTTATGTTTTTAAAATGGTTGAGTTTTATATTTTCAAGTAGAGAATCGTAAGTCTTTTTCATTGGTTCAAATGAATACACAAAGCCCTTATCACCAACTTGCATAGATGCAATACATGAGAATAACCCAATATTGGCTCCTACATCAATAAATGTATCTCCCTCTTTTAAAGCTTTTTCTAGATACCTTATTTCCTTTTCCTCATATTCACACGTAAAAAACAAATTTTGCTGAATCCAATCTTCTAAATTCAGATAAAGAAATATTTTATTTCGATAAAGAATTTTTGTGGTAACATCTTTAAATAAATTTAAGGGCTTGAATATCCGTTTGTAAAATCCAAAATAGGTATGTCTGAAATACTTTATCTGGAAAAAATAGCGAAACAAAAAGGCAATTAATTTTCTCACTTTAAATCCTCTGTTTTTAGATAAAATTCGAAAGTAGATAATTTTCTACTTCATTAGGATAATACATTGTAAAGGAGCAGTAAAAAAGACTATTTTTGGACTTCGAAAAGATGAACTTACAACAATTTATAGGATTTGTAGATAACCCAATGCTACTCTCTAATTCCTCTACTCCCATGATGGAGGATGTTGTGCGTGAGTTTCCGTATTTTCAGGCAGCACACCTGCTCTATGCAAAAAATTTGAGCAATACAGGCAGTATACATTACAATACAAAACTTAAAATAGCTGCTGCTTATAGTGCAGATAGAAAAAAACTCTATGAGTTAATGATGCTTAAGGATGAAAAGCACAAAGATTTGGCAGTAGAAAAACAAATTCTTCAAGCTCCAAAGAACGCAGAAGTAATTTTACAGGTGCTAAAAAAGCCGGAAGAACCAAAGGTTACCCCATCTATTGTTCCCGAAAAAGCTTCTTTTGAATTTGACGAAATAACAAAGCTGGAAAAGGACGCGAAAACACTTGATAATGAAATTTTGGCAAATGCTTTTAATATCGAAATTGAAAATGAGTTTACCCAATTGGAGCCAATGGGCGAGGAGGATATGTTGGTTGAGCCACAGCAAGAAGCTGGAGCAGAATCTCCATTTGAAAAGAAAACATCTCCTGAAGCGCTCTATAATATTGAGAAGGAAGTAATTCCACAAGCCAATATTCAGGAGCCGGGTAATTTGAGTGAGCAGACTTTTTCATTTACTAACTGGTTAAGGGTAACTTCGCATCAACCTATTGATACTTCTGGAGAAAAAGAAGAAGAAAAGAAGTCGGTAATGGATTTGATAGATAAATTTATTGATTCCGAACCAAAGCTCACAAAACCTAAAAAAGAGTTTTATTCTCCTATAGATAAAGCCCGCAAAAGTGTAATGGATGACGATACTTTGGTTACTGAAACATTAGCCAAAATATACCATAAACAAGGCAATTATGCCAAGGCAATAAAATCGTATGAAATATTAAGTTTGAAATATCCCAAAAAAAGTGTTTTCTTTGCAGCCCGAATTGAAGAAATAAAAAAATTAATGTCTTAATTATCATGTCAACAGTTATATCCGTACTTATTATTATTGTTTGCGTTCTGCTTATTCTAATTGTATTGATTCAGAACTCAAAAGGAGGAGGATTATCTTCTCAGTTTTCATCATCTAATCAGGTTATGGGAGTTCGTAAAACAGCCGATTTTCTTGAAAAAGCAACCTGGACACTTGCCATCTCACTATTTGTATTGAGCTTGTTAGCTTCGTCTTATAATGGCAAATCAACTACTACGGATGAGCCCGCAGCAGCAGAATCAGTAACACGTAAAAAAGCAGGTGAAGGAATTACAAATCCTGAAGGAATGCAAAACACAAATATTCCTGCTCCAGCACCACCAGCTCAACAAGATTCAACAAAGTAATTTCTTGTGTCAGGATGTCCTAGTGATTTCTGACAAATCAAGTTCTGAAGTTTTGTAGCTGAAAAATTGTCCACATTTATAGCTGTTGTTTGTACTGGCATAAAATGTGACCTTGCATAACAGAATTTTAAAAATAAACTTAACCCAATAAATCAAATAAAAATTATGGCAACAGTAAAAATTAAACCATTAGGAGATAGAGTGCTTGTAGAAGCAGCTCCTGCCGAAGAAAAAACTGCTGGTGGTATTATTATACCCGATACAGCAAAAGAAAAACCACAAAAAGGAAAAGTAATTGCAGCTGGTGCAGGTAAAAAAGATGAGCCAACAACAGTGAAACCTGGAGACACGGTTCTTTATGGAAAGTATGCAGGAACTGAAATAACTGTAGATGGTATAGAATACCTTATCATGCGCGAAAGCGACATTTTCGCAATCATCTAAATAGTACAAATAACGAATTGATACAGATTTGCAAAAATCCGAACCGATTCGAAATACTGTAGATTAGAAAAAATTAGTTATCGGAACAAAATAATTTATAATTCTTAAAAAAAACATGGCAAAAAATATAACATTTAATCTCGAAGCTCGTGATGCCCTTAAAAGAGGTGTTGATGCATTGGCAAATGCAGTAAAGGTTACACTTGGACCAAAAGGTCGTAATGTAATTATTGATAAAAAATTCGGTGCTCCTTCTATTACTAAGGATGGAGTTTCTGTAGCAAAAGAAATTGAATTGAGAGATCCTATTGAAAATATGGGTGCTCAGATGTTGAAAGAGGTTGCTTCTAAAACAGCTGATATTGCTGGTGATGGAACAACAACTGCAACTGTATTAGCTCAAGCAATTGTAACCGCAGGATTAAAAAATGTGGCTGCAGGGGCTAATCCAATGGATTTGAAAAGAGGTATCGATAAAGCTGTTGAAGCTGTTGTAGCTGATTTGAAAAAGCAATCAAAAACAGTTGGTAGCGACAATGAGAAAATAAAGCAAGTAGCTACGATCTCAGCAAACAATGATGTTGAAATTGGTAATTTGATTGCTAAAGCAATGAAAGATGTTACCAAAGATGGTGTTATCACAGTTGAAGAAGCAAAAGGAACAGATACAGAAGTAAAAACTGTTGAAGGAATGCAATTCGATAGAGGATATATTTCTCCATACTTTGTAACCGATACAGATAAGATGGAAGCAGTTCTGGAAACTCCTCATGTATTGATATACGATAAAAAAATATCGAACATGAAAGAGTTATTGCCTATTCTTGAAAAACAAGTTCAAACAGGTAAGCCGCTTTTAATTATTGCTGAAGATATTGATGGAGATGCGTTGAGCACATTGGTAGTAAATAAAATTAGAGGTTCGCTGAAAATTTGTGCTGTTAAAGCTCCAGGTTTTGGCGATAGAAGAAAAGCAATGTTAGAAGATATTGCCATCTTAACTGGCGGAACTTTAATCTCTGAAGAAAGAGGATTCAAATTAGAAAATGCTGACCTTTCTTATTTAGGAAAAGCAGAAAAGATTACAATTGATAAAGACAATACTACAATTGTTGATGGTGCTGGTAAAAAAGCAGATATCACTTCTCGTATCAATCAAATTAAAGCGCAGATAGAATCTACAACATCTGATTACGATAAAGAAAAATTGCAAGAAAGATTAGCTAAACTTGCTGGTGGAGTTGCAGTACTTTATGTGGGTGCAGCTACTGAAGTGGAAATGAAAGAGAAGAAAGATAGAGTAGATGATGCATTGCACGCAACTCGTGCTGCTGTTGAAGAAGGGATTGTTGCAGGAGGTGGAGTAGCATATATTCGTGCAGTTGATGCGTTAGAAAAATTAAAAGGATTGAACGAAGATGAGCAAACAGGAATTGCAATTGTGAAGCGTGCTTTAGAAGAGCCAATTCGTCAAATAGTTGCAAATGCTGGTGGAGAAGGTTCTATTGTAGTTCAAAAAATCCGTGAAGGAAAAGGAGATTTTGGTTACAATGCTCGTACTGAAGTATATGAAAATCTATTAGCTGCTGGAGTTATTGACCCAACTAAAGTAACACGCGTTGCACTTGAAAATGCAGCATCAATTGCAGGAATGCTATTGACTACCGAATGTGTTATTTCAGATATTAAAGAAGAAAAAGCAGGAGGAATGCCGGGTGGTATGCCAGGTGGAATGGGTGGAGGAATGGA
>CAYPEC010000020.1:7089-9702 GCA_964409625.1 uncultured Bacteroidia bacterium
TGCAACATTGCTGGTTTGCGAAACTTTAACCATGTTTTTTTTTGGCACCACAACTTGCGTTTGATGTTTTGGAGCAGCTGGCTTTTGTGGCTTATCGTATCTGAATACTTTTTCTTCTTCAGGTATAAAGCTTTCTGTACTCTTAGGTGCTGCAATATCTCCTCCCGGAAAATCAATGTAGGTGGCTTCTATCTCTTCTATAAATCTGCTTGGCTCACAGTGTATGAGGTTTCCCCAGCGGTAGCGTGTGGCAGCATAAGTTAGGTTCACTTGTTTTTCAGCTCTCGTAAGTGCTACATAAAATAACCTTCTCTCTTCCTCTAAATCTGTTCTTGAGGTAAGTGACATCTGTGATGGAAATAAATTTTCTTCCATGCCTACTATATATACGTATGGAAACTCAAGTCCTTTAGCTGAGTGTATCGTCATCAACGAAACTTTGTTTCTGTCTTCATCATTTTGTTGCTTGTCGGCATCGGTTAGCAAAGCAATATCCTGCATGAAGAGGGTAAGGGAATTGGTTGTTGGTTGTTGGTTGTTAGTTGTTGGTTGGTTGTTGGTTGTTGGAATGTCTTCTTTTTCTATTTGTAAATTCGTAAGAGATTCGTTATTCGAACCAGCTTCAGTATTTGTATTATCTGTAAATTCTTTTACTCCATTCAGCAACTCTTGAATATTCTCATAACGGCTTACTCCTTCTGGAGTTTTGTCAACATAAAGTTCGCGTAGCAAGCCAGAAGTATTTGCAATGTGGTGTCCTAAATCATAAGCATTCTGAACAAAAAGTTGAGCCGTAAAACTTTTAATCATGCTTACAAAATCCATAATTTTTTCGCGAGTAGAACTTGCGATGCCAATATCAAATTCTTTGATGTTTTCCATTACAGTCCAAGTGCTGGTATCATGGTCGGTAGCTGCAAGTGTAAGTTTTTCAATGGTAGTTTGCCCTATGCCTCTCCCAGGGAAATTAATAATTCTCTTCAGCGATTCTTCATCATGATTATTAATTGTCATTCGGAAATAGGCAAGTAAATCTTTTATCTCCTTGCGCTGATAAAAAGAAAGTCCTCCATAAATACGATATGGAATATTTGTTCGTCTAAGCGCTTCCTCCATTGCTCTAGATTGTGCATTGGTTCTGTATAAAATAGCAAAGTCGGAATTTGCCGCTTGCTTATTCATAATGGTTTCAAAAATGGAACTTGCTACTATGCTTCCTTCTTCATTATCAGTATAAGCGCGCGATAATTTTATTTTGTTGCCTTCTTCATTGGCAGTCCAAATTTCTTTTTTTAGTTGTTCCCTGTTGTTTGCTATTACAGAGTTTGCGGCATTCACAATATTTTTTGTTGAACGGTAATTCTGTTCAAGTTTAAATGTTTTGAGCTCGGGATAATCCTTCTCAAAGTTTAAAATGTTTTGAATATTCGCTCCTCTGAAAGCATAAATACTTTGTGCATCATCGCCTACTACGCAAATGTTTTGATAGGCTGCAGCAAGTTGTTTTACAATTACATATTGCGAAAAGTTTGTATCCTGATACTCATCTACCATAATGTATTTAAATCGATGCTGGTATTTGTGTAATACTTCTGAGTGATTTTTCAGCAGAATATTAGTATTGAAAAGCAAATCATCAAAATCCATTGCTCCTGCTTTAAAGCAACGCTTTGCATAAATCGCATAAATCTTTCCAAGCATTGGCTTGCCCGACATTCTATCTTCATCTGTTATCGTTGAGTTTGCATTGTATGCCTCTGCCGAAATCAAATTGTTCTTTGCTGCCGAAATTCTGTTGTAAACTAAATTGGGTTTATATACTTTGTCATCTAAATGTTGTTCTTTCAAAATATCTTTTATTAACCCTTTTGAGTCATCAGTATCGTATATCGTAAAATTGTTTGGGTAACCAATGCGTTGAGCTTCTACTCTTAATATTTTTGAAAATACCGAGTGGAATGTTCCCATCCATAAATTTCTAGATTCATTAAATCCTACAATAGAAGCTATTCTATCTTTCATTGCTCTTGCAGCTTTATTGGTAAAAGTGAGTGCAAGAATATTAAAAGGGTCAACCCCCTTTTCCATTAAATGAGCAATGCGATAGGTGAGAACTCTTGTTTTGCCTGAGCCTGCACCAGCAATAATCATAACTGCTCCATCTGTTTGTTTGGCAGCTTTTTGTTGAACTTCGTTAAGTTGAGAAAGGTAGTGGCTCACGTAAAAATTATTGAATGCCAAAAGTAGAGCATTTAACTTTGAAGCAAAGCAGTGTTGAAAAATTATTAAATAAAAAAGGGAATTAATTTCTTAAGAAACTAATTCCCTCCATTTTAAACTTAGAATTTCTAGATCTTATTGTGGCATTCCACCTTCAACCCAACAAGCAATTTTTTGAATGGTTGCATCATCTAATTTTGCTGCATAAGCTGGCATAGCATCAAATCCTTGCTCATGTCTAATCGCTCCTAAAAATCTTTTTTGAGCTGCAATTGCTTTTGAACCTTCGTATGAACTTAAATCAATTCCTGCTTTTCTTTTTTGTGCGCTGTGGCATGAGTTGCCGCAACTTGCGTCAAGGATTGGTTTTATGTCTGCTGTGTAAGTTGGAGT
>CAYPEC010000020.1:9802-13764 GCA_964409625.1 uncultured Bacteroidia bacterium
AATTTAAAACCTCTTTTGCCCATATCTTTGCTCATAGCATCGCTTAAATCTGTTTTAGGAGGTAAGTCTTTTATTGTTTTTCTTTTATTTACAACTGTTTTGCCTTTTGTGAAACTCCAAACATATTTATCGAACGAACTAAATTCTTTTTGTATTTCTAAAAATCGTTGAGCATTATTAATAGCCGCTTCAATTTTAAGTTTGTTTCGAATAATACCTGCATCTTGCATCAACTCATTGTATTTTCTCAAATCAAATTTTGCAACTTTTTTTGCATCAAAGTTGGCAAATGCTTTCCTGAAATTTTCGCGCTTTTTTAAAACAGTAAGCCAGCTAAGCCCTGCCTGAAAGCTTTCCAAAACAAGAAATTCAAATAGCTCGGTGTCGTCATGTACCGCCACACCCCACTCTTTATCGTGATACTCAATGTATATCGGGTCTTTTAAGCACCAGTCGCATCGAGTCTTTTCTTTTTTCGCCATTTTCGGTAACAAAGTTTATAGTTTAAGGTATTTGTCGAAAAAGTCTGGTATTTGTTCTACTCCTATTTTCTTTAGAATAATTTTTTTCTTTTCATCTAAAATGAATATTTGAGGAGTAGAAGCAACATCAAATTCGCTTCTGAAATTGTTTTTTAAATCTATATCTGCAACATTAATCCAATCAAGCTTATGTTCAATGATATATTTTTTCCACTTGTCTTTTTCAGTAGCAGTACTAGCCGCATATACCTTAACACCTTTTGATTTATACTTGTCGTAAACCTCTTTTAGCTTAGGGGTTTCAACGATGCAATGACTACAGTCTGGATCCCAAAAATAAAGAATGGTAAATTTCGCATTTACATTATATAGTGATTGAAAAACCCCTGATGTATCTTTCAAAATAAGCCCTTGTGATTGTTTACCAAGAAGTAATGGCTTGAGTATTCTTGCTCTGTCATTGATTTTAAATAGCTGTGTATCATCCACCCAATATGCTTCTTTAGTCATGTAGTATTTTTCAACTAATCCAACAAAAACTGCATCCATCCCTATAAATTTTGATGTTTCATATTCTGATGTTAGCGTAGATACGATAGCTCTGAACATTCCTTTTACGGGTCTTGCTTTTTCGCAAAGCATAATTGCTGCAGTTAATATAGAATCTGGCGAAGGAGGAACCATTTTTTCTAAGTAATATTTAACTTTCGGAAAGAAAAGGGGGGTGCGCAGCATCCGCTCGTCTGAAAAATCGATGTTGTCAAAAAAATGTTGGCGATAATATCGATATTGAAAAGTAGAATCTTTTCTTCCATTACTAAGAATTGGGGCTTCTGGCACCTTTACATCTTTAGATGCTTTGAAAATTTTCGCAATGAATGCATTAGGATGTTGCTCCAGTATTTTTTCTTTTTGAGTAATTATTTCTTTCTCAATTTCTTTTATTTTTCCTGCAATTACCAACGAGTCATTTTTACTATTTTTTATTTCCGCTATTTTTTTTTGTTTGGTTTCAATAAAAGTTAAATGGTCATAAAAAATCTCATTTTCTGTTGAATTTTTAAATTTCATTTTTGGGTACAAGTCATTAAGTTCACTAGTAAATGAAAATTGAGGCTTGTTTTCGGTAATCAGAATTTCAAAATAGCGCTTTCCTGGTATTGTTATAAAATATATACCACCAACAAGATCTCTGTTTTTTTTAAATTCAAAGTTCCCGTTTTTTGTTCTTACCGTGTCTTGTATAAACTGCTTATCACCCCAATGATTTGCTAGAAAAAGCATCGTGTCAGGCAATCCAATAATTTTTCCTTTAATGGAATAATATTCATTTGTTGTTTTTTGACTATAAATAGTTGTGCTTAGCGTTAGTGAGAGGGTAAAAAATAAGAGATACTTTTTCATAAAAAATTTTTGTTTTTACTTCACAAATTTTATTCCAATTTGTCTTTTAAAACTGAACTAGTTATAGATTCCGCTTTTTTGAGAGCTACTTCCAGAATTTCATTTTTCAAGATGATATCAAACTGGCTTGCAGTTTCAAGTTCTTTGTGTGCTTTTCCGATTCTTCGGGATATACTTTCCGGAGTTTCTGTTTCCCGTTTTTTCAGGCGTTCTTCTAAACTTTTAATGGATGGAGGCATTACAAAAACCGAAAGTGCTTTTTTGCCATATATTTTTTTAAGATTAATTCCCCCTTCTACATCCACATCAAAAATTACACACTTGCCTTTTGCCCAAATTCTTTCTACTTCTTTCTTAAGTGTTCCGTAAAAATTATCTGTATAAACTTCTTCCCATTCTACAAATTCATTATTGGCGATACGTTTTTTAAATTCAGGAACTGTCAAAAAATAATAATCAACTCCTTCTGCTTCATCACCTCTTATTTTTCTGCTTGTTGCAGAAACTGAAAATTCTAAATCATAAGGGAAAACTTTGAGTAAATGCTGAACAATAGTTGTTTTGCCTGCTCCAGAGGGCGCTGAGAATATGATTAATTTTCCTTCCACAGTTTAAAATTACAAAACGTTATTTATTTGTTCTTTAATTTTCTCCAATTCATCTTTCATCATTACAACTATTTTCTGAATTTCCGCATCGTTTGCTTTAGAGCCAATAGTGTTAATTTCACGACCTATTTCCTGAGAAATAAATCCCAATTTTCTTCCGCTCGAATCTTCTTTCATTGTTTTTAAAAAATATTCGCAATGTGTTTTTAAACGAACTTTTTCTTCTGTAATATCTAATTTTTCGATGTAGTAAATTAACTCTTGCTCCAATCTGTTCGTATCAATTTTCGATTTTTCAATCGCTTCAGCTACATTTTTTCTGACACGCTCCTTTACATTATTGATTCTTTTTTTATCAAGCGTTTCTATTTCTGCAAGATGTTTTGAAACCAGAGCCAATCTTTTTTCAAATTCTTTTTGCAATGATTTGCCTTCGTCATCTCTAAATTTATTGAAATGTTCAATTGTTTTAGAGATTGATTTAGAAAGTTCTTTCCAATCTTTTTCGTCAAACTCTCTTTTTTCTGATGTAATCACATCAGGCATTTTTAAAATCAAAGGCAATAAATTTGTCTGCTTTTCTTTTAATATAGAGGAAAGTTTTTTGAGCTCTTTGTGGTAGGTTGCTGCTAATTTATGGTTGATAGTTAAGTTCTTTTCTTCCTCATTCGTTTGCTCCGAATAGATAGTAAAATCAATCTTTCCCCTTTCTGCCTCTTTCGAAATTAAATTACGTATCTCCGATTCCTTTTCGCGATAAATAGAAGGGATTCTTAAATTCAAATCCAATTGTTTACTGTTCAGCGAACGCATTTCAATTGTAAGTTTTTTCTTTTTTAAATTACATACGGTTTTGCCGTATCCTGTCATCGATTTTATCATTCAGTATTAATATTTCACCAAAGTTAGTTTTTTAATAATTATGTGCTAGAGCTATTTGTTTTGCTTACCAAATATACTCCTACAAATATCATAAATGCTGATAATACTTTTATACTTGATAGTTCATCTTTATCAGCAAATACAGCAATAACAGAAGCAAGTACAGGTTGTAGATAAATGTAAGCGCTCACTACTGAAGGGCTTAGTTCTTTTAGAGAATAAGTGTTTAGTAAATAAGCAACATAGGTTACAAAAATGACAATAAACAAAGCGTAAATCCAGATATCAGTGGATAGTAAATTCCATTGTACTGAAATAAATTCATTATACCCGAATGGAAAAACAAAAACAAAACCGAAAAGAAATACCCATTTTAATATTGTTACCGTATGATATTTTTTCATCAATGGTTTTACCAATACTAAATAAGTTCCCCATGAAATGGCATTAATGAAAATGCAAAAATCTCCTAATAAGCTATGCCCATTGGCATTTCCCATTTGCTCTTGTCCAAACATTAATAATGCGGCCCCTATAAAACCAATTAAAATTCCTAAGGATTTTGTAATTGTTATTTTTTCTTTGA
>CAYPEC010000021.1:0-13523 GCA_964409625.1 uncultured Bacteroidia bacterium
TTAATGATATCAATTTGCTCATCAGACAATACTTTTTCAAAAGCAAAATGGCTATAAGATACATCAGCAGGCCATGGAGGCATAAATCGAGTTTCGACAACTTTTTTAATTGTCTTCGATTTTTTCTTTATTTCAGAATAGGTTACTAAAGAAAATGGCCCTGCTCCACCCTTGTGATGGCAAGGGCTACAATTAGTATGAATAATTTGTGAAACATCTCCATTAAAAGTAATATCCGATTTTTTTTCGTTTTCTGTTGAACAAGAAAAATATACTGCTGCAAGAAAAAGAAGTGGAATAAATTTCTTCATTGATTATTCTATTATACAACCCACAGTTTCTGTCTGTGCTATTTTAATTTGTTGATTAGAAACTATTGCTTCCAAAACATCAGATAGGTAATGTTGGGTAACTACTTGTCTTTTTTTGCCAAGCGCAAAAGCCCAATTATCAATAGCTCCAATATAGATAATTTCCATTTTTTTATCTAATACAACTACTTGTGGAGTTTTACTTGCACCAAATAAATGAGCAAGCTGATATTCTTTATCCATTATAATAGAAAATGATATTTCATAATTTGTCCTATAACTTTCAACTTCATCTATCTTATATGTAAGTCCTGAAGCCACTCCATAAAACTGAATATTCTCAAGAGAATACTTTTCGTATAACTCATTTAAGACCTTAGAATAATTTTGGCAAAGTGGGCATTCAGGCGAAACAAAAATAAAAACAGACGCCTTTGGAGAAATTTCAGATTGAAAAATAATTATCGTTTCATTGGCAGAAGTAGTAAATTCCTTTTGCGTTTTACTTTCATTTTTGCAAGAAGAAAATATAAAAATTAGGCATCCGAAAATAATATTCTTCATTGTAATTTTTTCTCCATTAAATAATGTTGTATAACTCCGAATAGCAATTTGGTTTTACCTTTATTCAAATAACCATGTTTTAAATAAAAGCTTAAAGCATTTTCTCTTGCTTGTAAAATCAGGACCTTTGCCCCCCCAACTTTAGCTTTATCTTCTAAATAACGAATCAAAACACTTCCAACTCCTTTCCCTTGATAATCTTCGCGGGCAGCCATAAAACGAATCTGAGCTTCTTCGGGAGTATTAAATTGCAATCTGCAAACACCAATAATTTCATTTTTTTCATTCAATGCCATTGCATGAACACAAATGTCTTCATCAATTTCTACTTCACTTCCTTTGGGTTGAATCCAAGGTTTGCGAAGTATTTCCCATCGCAACAAAAAATAAGCCCCGAATTCCTGTGGAGTTCGGGGCTCTTTAATATGGTACATTATAAAATTTTAGAATTTAGAACGAGTCTTACTCTTGTATTGAACTTTATAATTAACATTTAATATCAAAAACATATAAGTATCCGTATATTTTATTTCTCCTCTTTGCTCTCCAGGGCAAGTTTGACAACCAGTTCCTCCTTGTTTTGCAAGATCCTTAGGATAAGAAGCTAAAGATGGATTTGCCAACTTTGCAACCATAGTAGCCTTATCAATATCATAAGATTTATAAAACTCTGCTGGATCATAATAAACTCCATGAGTGTCATCAATATAATCTGAAAAAGTTTTTCTAGAACCACCTTCAAGACCTATACTCCATTTTTTATTCAATGAATATTTCACCCCTAAACCATGAGGAATACAAATGTTTATTCTAGAATATTTTTTTGAACTCCCCAACCCTTGCCCTTCAGTTCCAAGAGGCTGTAAATTTACAAAATCACCAGAACCAACTGTTTTCTTAACCTTGTTATACCTTGCTTTTGGCTGAAAAAAGAATGCTCCTACCCCAACGAAAGCATAAAAATGCATCTCGTTTTTCTTGTACCCTTTAGCATTTTTAATTTTATATAAGTGACCAATATGTTCCTTCGTAAAGTAATATTCGAATTGACCCGAAAGTTCAATAATAGGTGTTCTAACGCTCAAATTTCTGTTCTCACGAAATGGCTCTTTTGTTAATCTGTCTTCGGCACTTAATATTCCCGTAATTAAATTTGCTCTGTAAGCAACTCTTCTGCTATTTTTATATCTAAACCCAATCATAATAGCCGGTCTAGTCATATTAAACTCAAAGTCCTTCACAAAGTGAGTTCCTATTTGGTTTGCTCCTCCTAAATCACTTAAAAGGTTAGTTGCGCCAACTCCATAAACCCACTCGTATTTATACTTGTTCTTTCTTCTTTGTGCAGTTGCTAAAATCGGAACCGATAAAAGAAGTATAAGCAGTAATCTTTTACTCATAACTATAGTTTTACTTTTTAATGTAATGTGGCAAATGTACAAATAATTCGATTAATATACACAAATCTCCTACGAAGTTATCAAAATTAAAGAACAACGAATCATCAAACTATCTGAAAAACAATACTTTTAGCTATGTTTATTTCTTTAAAATTCGGGTATTTCAAGAGCATATTTACAGCATTTTTATCCGAAAACACCTCTTTTAGTGAGCGAATCTTACCAAACGGAATACCCCTTTTTAAGAGCGCTTTTTCAAGAACAAGGAATGTTTTTTTAGCAATATTTTTTTGGAGTTCCTTTTTAAGTTGTATTCTGTTTTTTACTCGTAAAGAATTTGTTTTATATGAGGATACTTCCGCCAAATTTTTATTTTCTAAAATTTCACAAAGCAATTTGAATTGTTTCTCTGAACCAATAGCTAAAACAAATTCCACTTTATCTTTTGTTGTAAATATTTCTCCGTAAGGTGCTATGTTGGGATGAAGTGAGCCTATTCTTTCTGGATTATGTTTTGCATTTAGCCAATTGGATGCTTGATTGGCAAGCGATGCAATAGCAGAATCGAAAAGTGATACATTTATTTTGCAACCTTTTTTTGTTCTTTCCCTATTTAGTAATGCAACTAGAATTGCTTCTTTCATTTGGTGTGCTGCAAGAAGGTCAATAAGAGCTACAGGCATTTTTACAGGTCCGCTTTCCTTGGTTCCATTCATCGACATGAAGCCAGTTTCGGCTTGAAGAACCAAATCATAAGCAACTCTTTTATCATTTTCTCCAAAGCCAAAAATATTTCCATAAATCAATTTGGGATTTATTTTTTTCAAAGTTGCGTAATCCATTTTCAATTTTTTCGCATCACCACTTTTGTAATTTGCAATTACAATATCTGCTTTCTTAATAATAGAATATACCTTTTCCAAATCTTTTTTATCGGTTAAGTCCAAAAATAAAATTTGTTTACCCCAGTTAACTGAAGCATAATAAGCAGATGTTTTTTCTTTAGGATTTTCCGTTGGTAATTTCCATGAACGGGTTACATCCCCACCTGTTTTTTTATTTTCAATTTTAATTACTTCTGCGCCAAGTTCAGCAAAGAACATCCCAACAGAAGGTCCTGCTAAAACACTTGCCAATTCTACTACTTTGAGATTTTTAAAAATCATTAAAATGCAGGTTGAATAGGTTTATTATTTACTATTTTTTCAATTTCCTCTATAACTTCTGGAGTTAATAAAGCAATCACATCAAGTGCTTTTAAATTTTCATTTAATTGTTCCTTTTTTGATGCTCCCAAAATCACGGTTGAAACATTTGGATTTTTCATACACCATGAAAGAGAAAGCAATGTAACAGTTGTTCCTATATTCTCCGCAAGCACAGTAAGTTTTTTAACTTTTTCAATCCTTTCTTCTACCATTACTCTTTCTTTCAACCAATCTAAACCTTCTATTCCTAGTCGGGTATTATCAACAAATCCATTATTGTATTTTCCTGTTAAAAGTCCTGAAGCAAGAGGCGACCAAATAGTTGTTCCTAATCCTTTGTGCTTGAAAAGATGCAAAAACTCCTTTTCTATTTTTTCTCTTTCAAACAAGTTGTATTGAGGTTGCTCCATCGTAGGCGGAATCAACTGATTTTTTTCGGCAACTAAATATGCTTCCATTAATTCTTCTACACTCCATTCAGATGTTCCCCAGTATAAAATTTTTCCTTGTTGAATCAAGGTGTTCATTGCAAATACAGTTTCCTCAATTGGAGTATTTTTATCAGGGCGATGACAGAAATATAAATCTAAATAATCAATCTGCATTCTTTTTAAAGATGCTTCGCATCCTTCCATAATATGCTTTCTGCTTAATCCGGTTTGATTTGGTTTTTTTCTTCCATCTCCGAAAAATACTTTTGATGAAACAACATAAGAAGTTCTATCCCATTGTTTTTTCTTCAACACATTTCCCATCACAGTTTCCGACATTCCTTGAGAATATATTTCTGCATTGTCGAAAAAATTGATTCCTGCATCATAAGCGGTGCTCATAAGTTCATCTGCAGTGTTGTCATTAATTTGTTTTGCAAATGTTAGCCAAGAGCCAAAGGATAATGTGCTTACTTGTAATCCTGATTTACCGAGTCTTCTGTATTCCATAATAGATGAAAATTTAGTTTGCGAAGATAAACTAATTAAGAATTTTTTAAAAATAAAAAAGCCACTCCTTTCGGAATGGCTTAATGAATAAACAAATTTAAACAAACTAATCTTTGTCCTTGTCTTTATCTGTGGGCTCAACAACTTTTTTAATAAAGGTTCCAGAGCTATCAAATACAGCATCAAATTCTTCTTTTCCTTTTTTCATCTCAGCTTCAAATGTTACCACTCCAGCAGCATCCGTAATTTTTGCTGCTTCATCCAGTTTATATCCTGCATAGTTTTTAGCAACATAATCAGTAACTGATTTTGGCAATTCAGAAGTTTCAATTTCTGCTTCATTTTCTAATACCTTTCCACTAGCATCCATCAATAAAGACATTTCCACTTTGTTATATTCAAAGCTTACTTCATAGTTTGCGTCTTCTTTGTCCCATTTATCAACTTTTGCAGTTGAATACTGTTTCGTAAAAGTTGACTTTACTGCTGCAGGAACATCTGCCTCTTTTAATTTTTGTGCGTTAGCGCAGCTTACTCCGAAGCCAAGCGCTAAAATAAACATTGATTTTTTCATGATTTTTAGTTTTAGTTTTTAATTTATGATACAAATTTATATTACGATTCTGTTTTTATTTTGGAGAAAATATGTTCTGAAAATTGAATGGAAAAAACATGCAACTCTTTTTCAAAAGAATACAGCACTTTAAGATGGTAAGCATCGGCAATGCTCTTTACAATTGCCAATCCAAGCCCTATTGAATCAACAGAAGAATTACCTTTTTTGAATCTTTCAAACAAATCATCTGATTTTACAGATAAGGGATTTCCAGTATTTGAAATAATAATTTCATTGGGCTTTGTTTCAATTATTATTTTCCCATTTTGAATATTATGCCTAACAGCATTTTGAAGAAGGTTAGATAGCATCACTTCTGCCAAAACAGGATTTATCATTATTTGAATATCGTTCGACAATCTTTTTTCTACTACAATATTTTTAATTGATATTTTATCTTCAAAATTCTTTAAAACCTTCTGAACAGTATCTTTTAAATTTAATTCAACAGTTTCTTCAAATTGATTGTTTTCAATTTTAGCCAAAAGCAAAAGCGTTTTATTTAATTGCGAAAGCTTATTTGAAGAATCAAGAATTGATTGAATCAAGTTCATTTCTTCTTCTCCCAATGATTTAGATTGTATTAGTAATTCAATTTTTGATTGAATTACTGCCAAAGGCGTTTGCATTTCATGAGAGGCGTTCTCTGTAAACTCTTTCTGATTTCGATAATCATTAAATATCTTTTCAGTCATTTCACTTAACGAACTATTTAGTTCTACAAACTCTTTAATACTAGAGTTTTCAAATTTTATTTTTACAGAAGATATTACACTGAATTTTTTTAGTTGCTCTACAGAACTATAAAAAGGTTTCCATATTTTTTTTGAAATATACCAGTTAACCAAAATAAAGCATAGGAACAAAGAAGCATACACAACAAGTAATCCATTGAAAAGTCCTTCAAATAATTCATCACTCTTAATTGTAGATTTTTCTATCCGTATTTGATACGATTGATTATTTACAACAAAATTATTTTTCAGCATACGATAAGGTACAATTTCTTCTTCTACTGCATCGTAATGATTTGTATCTGTTATAGAAACTACATTATCAATAAAATCATTTCTTTCTTTTATGTCTATTTGCATATCTGCAATAGATTCAAAATTGGGCACTTTCTTATTTTTAGCAATATATTGTTTGGTAATTTCTAACTGCCGAAATAAACTTTCATCTACACTATCAGTAGTTTGATTTTGCATAAATAAATAAGATGCAAAACCCGCTACAACCAATACCGGAATAGCAAACAACAAATAATAAATGCTCGTTTTTGTTAATAGTTTCATGTGTTTACTTTAAAGTTATATCCTATTCCATAAACAGTATTAATATAATCTTGGCAACCAGCTTCAACTAATTTTTTTCTTAGATTTTTTATATGCGAGTAAATAAAATCGTGATTATCCGATTGGTCGGCATCATCGCCCCACAGATTTTCAGCTATAGCATTTTTAGTAATTACTCTGTTTTTATTTGAAACAAAATACATTAACAATTCATATTCCTTTACTGTTAAAACAACTTCTTTAGAATTAACAAAAACATTTCGATTATGAGGAACAATTTTAATTTCGTTTAATATAATTTCATTGTCTCCGCTGAAGTTTTTTCTACGGATAAGTGCTTTAATTCTAGCATTCAGCTCCGAAAGATGAAAAGGTTTAGCTAGATAATCATCGGCTCCAAAATCCAATCCTTTAATTTTATCGTCAATAGAATTTTTAGCTGAAATAATAATAATTCCTGCTTTAGATTTTTTCTTTTTTAATTGTTTTATAATTTCTAAACCATTTCCATAAGGAAGTGTAATATCAACCAATACGCAATCATAGTCGTACACATCTGCTTTTTCGGATGCTTTGGTATAATCAGCAGCCGATTCAACAGTGTATCCTTCTTGATAAAGAAACATCTTGATTGATTTTCTCAACTCAGGTTCATCTTCTATGAGTAAAACTTTCATTGATGTAAAAGTAGAAGTAAATTTTGGAGAGAATCTGTAGTAAATAAAAGAAGAAAAGTGCCCAGGATGAGATTCGAACTCACACGATTGCTCGCCACCACCTCAAGATGGTGCGTCTGCCAATTTCGCCACCTGGGCAAATCCGCTATAGGCGGAATAAATATTTAAGAACAAAAACTATACATCATAATCCACTTTCACAACAGGTGTGATAGGATGTGATTGACAAGTAAGAATAAATCCTTCTTCTACTTCGCTATCTGTTAATGCAAAATTTTGATCCATCTTTACTTTACCTTCCAATACTTTTGCTCTGCAAGTGCAACATACTGCTCCTTTGCAAGCAAATGGAACATCAAGGTCTGCATTTAAAGCAGCGTCTAAAATTACATCTCCATCCGAAGCAAGTTCTATCAAAGTTTCCTTGCCATCCATAATCACTGTAACTTGACTAATTATTTTGTCTCCTGAATTTGTTACAGGGGTTTTAGCTGCTTCTAGAGATGCTGTAAAATATTCAATATGAATTTTTGATTTCTCAATTTTCAGCTGCTCCAAAACAATTTTGCAGTTATCCATCATTGGGGTTGGGCCGCAAATAAAAAATTCATTGTTTAAGTTTAAGCCAACATAATTTTCTAAAAGAACTGTAATTTTTTCTTTCGATAAAACGCCCTGATTTAAAGCAGGAATTTGTGATGTCGGGTTATCCAGAATATGAACGACTCTTAAGCGAGAAGAATTAATGTTTTCAAGTTCGTCTAATTGATTTTTGAAGATGGTACTTTCCTCATTCTGATTTCCATAAAACAGTTGAATCGTGCTTTGTGGCTCTTCTTTCAAAACTGTTTTAATGATGGAAAGCATTGGCGTTATTCCGCTTCCTCCAGCAAACAAAACATAGTTCTTTTTATTCGAAGCATTCATCTGCGAGTAAAAATTACCCATCGGAGTCATTACTTCCAACTCATCACCAGCTTTTAATTTATCATAAACATAATTTGAACCTCTCCCATCTTTCACTCTTTTCACTGCAATACGAATCTCATTTTCGGCAGTTGGGCTGCTGCAAATAGAATAAGAGCGTCTTAACTCTTCTCCATTTACAAAAAGCTTAAGAGTGAGGTATTGACCTTGTATGTAGGAATATTCTTGTTTTAAATTAGCCGGAATATCAAATGCAATTGAAACACAATCAGCAGTTTCTTTTCTAACATCAGCTACTTTTACTTTATGAAACTTTGCCATGAATTATTTTTTGAGCCGCAAAAATAGACAAAAAAACGGGAAAGGAAAACGATTATTCCTTCACAATTTTGCTGTAGCTTATGCCACCTTGCACATCAGTCATTTTAAGTAGGTAGACTCCATTTGGCTGATTAGTTAAATCAACTGTTATTTGTTGAGCATTAACAGTTGATTGATAAACAGTTTCTCCTAACAAATTATAAATCTGTAAATTTTTAATTTTTAATTTTTCATTATTAATTACAAAATTTCCTTTTGTTGGATTAGGAGAAAGAGAAAATTGAGAGTTACTATTTTCTTTAATGCCTGTAGTTGAAACAAGCTGAACATCTTGAATGGTAACGTTTCCGGCTATTAACGAAATATTCGTAAAAGTTTGAGGAAAATACCCAGCCAGAGAATATGTAACATCTACTGTTCCACTTCCAGCAATACCAGTTCCATAGGTTCCATCAATTCTTGAAGCATCCGAAATCGATGGGCTTGTAATTTGAACAGAAACATTACTCAAAGGATTAGAAGTCCCAGCATCTGTTATTGTTCCTTCCAAATAAGCTGCACGAACATAAGTTGGTGTTAAAACAAATAATCCTTCTCCATTATAAATATTTGAAACAATAATATTACCTGATGGCAAATAAGCATAAACTCCCCATGCTCCACCATAACCACCACCACTTTCTGCAGGGTCAGTATCATAATTTCCAACTTGAACCAAATTGTTTGGTCTGTTAGCATCTACAATTGTAAACCCATCTTTATACCAAGAAGTAAATACATATCCATTATTATAGTAAGTATTGTGAGCTATTGAATTTGAGCCAGGGTTTGATTGTATTCTATCAAGTTCGATTATATTGAGTATATCTGAAACATCATAGGCTGTAACAAAAGAGCCATCAACTTCATCCGTTGTAAACATAACGGTACCGTTATCATTTAGCCAAGAATTATGAGTAAAATTACCAGGAGTTTGCTGCAACCCAATAGAAGAAATACTTGCAGGATTTGAAACATCTAAAACATTAACTCTTCCTTGATATATCTCCCCAGCCCAAAGAGTATCATTACGAGCAAACCCATCATGAACATATTCCGCATTGTATAATCCTACGAATGTTGGATTCCAAGGATCTGAAATATCTACTATAACAGCACCATTCATATTTCCTCCATATAAGTATAGTCGAGCATTTGCAGTATCAATATGTAGAGCATGTATGTTTTGTATTTGCCCTGCAATAGCTCCATCACCTCTCCAATGTTTATAAGGCAATGAAGTGCCTGGCAAATTACTTAAATCAACAATTTGTAATCCTGTATCAGCTTCGGTTGTTACGTAAGCATATTTTCTATAGGTTCTAATCTCTTTCCAAAGGTTATCTATGTTAGGAATTTGAGCAACTTCAACTGGACTTACAGGATTTGTAATATCTACAATAGACATTCCTTTTGATGCTCCAACTAATGCATACTCATTTCCAGAAGCATCATTATAACCCCAAAGATTAGCACAAGTTTGCCCGGTATAAGGTAAGTTAGAAAGTAATACCACATTTACATTTTGAGAATTCGCAACAAACAATGTTACAAGTGATAGAGCAAAAGAGACTATTGTTTTTTTCATAGAATTAGATATTAAATGACACTACAAGTTACGACATTTTATAAGACTGTACAAATTATTTTTAAAACGATTATTTTTCTTTCTTTTTTTCTGGTTCTTTTTCTTCCCTTGGCTTCATATTCTCTTCATTCTCATCAATTATTTTTTTACCTGTAATTTTCTTGTATTCCTTATTTGGTATGATTTGAAGCTTAGAATCTTGAGGGGTAAAAATACAAGTAAATTTAGGAGTGTAAACATGGTGCTCGTCCCAATTTACTTCTTTTTTATGAAGCAAAAGAGTGCAATAATCAGTAGCTGTAATATAATCCGATGAACCTTCTTTATGATTATGATAACTTGATTTTATTTTATCTCCTTTTTTCTTGATGTACTGAGTGGAAATAGGAATAAAATTTTCATGCAATTTTATTTTCGATTCTACTTCACCCGTTTTCTGATCAATCACAATTAAATAATCATTTCCAAGTGGAATAACTCCTTGTATATTGGTTGTTGTAATTATATAAGCTTTCATTTTTTTGCCCACATCCAAAAGCAAAGCACTCAGCTTGGTCTCTCCATATTGTCTAAAAAAAGATGAATCATTTTTAATTATATCACCTACTTTAATTTTTGTTTTTATAAGCATTGTTTCATATGTAGTTGGATAACGCTCAATGGCGTTTACTTTTAAAGAATTTTTAGAAACAGTTCCTTTGTACTTACAAGTGAAAAATATTTGCTTTATTCTTCGTTTTACTTTTTCTTCGGCAGATGAAGTATCGGGAGCAGATGGGTCAATACGAGTTGTATCAATTTCGGTATAGAAAATTGTTTTTACAGTATCTTTATCTTTATACGAAACATATCCTCGAACTCGCTCCTTTTCCATTTCATTATCATAAAAAGCATCAGTAGATGTCCAATTGGCAAGTTGAAGATTGTACAAACCTGTACCTTCTCCCATCACTTCCATCTGAATTTTAGGATTTACTTTTTGAGCAATGGAAATAAGTGTCTGCAATAAAAATAAAAATGCCAACACTTTTTTCATGCTTACTACAAATCAAGTTTTATTTGCTTTGGCTTGGCGCCATCTTTTTTATTATCTGATTTTTCTTCTATTGGAGGTTCAACACCTTTATCTTTCCTCATTTCTTCCAATGGCGAAAGTCCACTTTCTTCAAAGCTTTCCTGAACATCCTCTTCCATTTCAATTTCAGTTGGAGGCAAAAGATTTATTTCTTTCACTTTATTATTGGAGAGTTTATTTCCTTTTGCTTTCATTCCTTTTACATCAATAAATTCTGCCAATTTAATTTGTTGAGGGGCTGATTCCTTATCTTTTGATTTAGAAAACTTAACATCAACTACAGGGTTTGTTTGAGTTGTAGCCATTTCCAATAAAGAGCCTTCTGCTTCTGAAATAAATAAAACTTTTTTTTCTGTTGGCTCTGCCAAAAATCTTTTCACAAAATAGGTTTTACTCTCTCCATCCAAATATATTGCCGTAATTGGTTGTTTCGGATTGTATTTTTCTATCAATATTAAATCTTCGTCAAAGTGAGCAGACAAATCAAACCCAGAGATACGATAATTTCCGCTTTGATAAATGGTTAAAATTTTATCATCGGGGGCAAATTCGCCAAGGTAAGTTCCGCGCACATCTGCATTTAATCGCTGAACTGTATCATCAAACCAAATTTTTCTTGCACCAAGTGTTGACAATCCTTTTTCTGCCAATACAACTTTTCTAACGGGATACTTTGTTGCAATATTTCCAATAGAACTTCTCCCTTTAATTGCAAGTTCTGCAAAGTTTACATCGAATTCTAACTTTCTAATTCCGGGTAATGCTCTATGGAAAACAGTTACTACTTCAGCTTCTCCATTTGGATTAGCAGTGAAATATAAAATTTCCGAATCTGGGTTTGCTTTTGTTAAAGCGTATTCTTTATCGCGTGTAACACCAGTAACTGCAAAGCGCTTTATCATAACAGCACCTTTTGATCCATCACGATAAATCATATTATAAATCGTACGCTCATCATTTTTCTTAAATACTGCAATATGAATTACATTTTTTCCGACAAATGATTTATCTTGAACTTTGGTAACTATCATTGTTCCATCTTTACGGAAAACAATTATATCATCAATATCCGAACACTCTCCGATGTACTCGTCCTTTTTCATCCCATAGCCTGCAAAACCTTCTTCGCGATTCACATATAACTTTTCATTTGCAACCACAACGCTTGTAGCAACAATATTTTCAAAGGACTTTATTTCGGTTTTTCTTTCTCGTCCTTCGCCATATTTCTTTTTCAAATTCTTGAAATATTCTATTGCATACTCAACCAAATTTTCAAGGTGATGTTTTACTTGAGTTATTTTATCTTCCAATGATTTGATATACTCATCGGCTTTAAATCCATCAAACTTTGAAATTCTTTTAATTTTAATTTCAGTCAATTTAGCAATATCGTCTTTCGTAATTTCTCTCAAAAACTTTTTCTTATACGGTTTCAAGCCCTTATCAATTGTATCGAGCACAGCTTCCCATGTTTCGCATTCTTCAATACTTCGATAAATTCTTTTTTCAATAAATATTTTTTCAAGTGAAGCAAAATGCCATTGCTCTTCTAATTCACCTTTCTCAATTTCTAATTCCTTCTTGAGTAAATCAAGTGTTTGATGAGTTGAAATACGAAGCATTTCCGTTACTCCAACGAACTTTGGCTTATCATCTTCAATAATACATGCGTTTGGAGAAATAGGGATTTCGCAATCTGTAAAAGCATAAAGCGCATCAATTGTTTTATCAGGAGAGATTCCAGGAGCAAGGTGAATTGCTATTTCTACTTGCTCAGAAGTATTATCTTCTACTTTTCTTATTTTAATTTTTCCTTTATCATTAGCTGTTACAATACTATCTATTAAAGAAGATGTAGTAGTTCCAAAAGGAATTTCAGAAATGATTAATGTTTTTTTATCAAGCTGAGATATTTTAGCGCGAACACGAATTCGGCCTCCTCGTAATCCATCATTATATCCTGAGAAGTCTGCCATTCCGCCTGTGATAAAATCAGGAAGAACATGTACTTTTTTACCTTTTAATATCGAAATCGAAGCATCAATTAGTTCATTAAAATTATGTGGAAGAATTTTACAAGCCAAGCCAACTGCAATACCTTCAACACCTTGAGCAAGCAACAAAGGAAACTTTACAGGAAGTGTTTCAGGTTCTTTATTTCTACCATCATAACTCGAAAGCCATGTAGTTGTTTTGGGATCAAAAACTACATCAAGTGCAAATTTTGAAAGTCGTGCTTCGATATAACGAGGAGCTGCTGCATAATCTCCAGTTAAAATATTTCCCCAATTTCCTTGGGTATCAATCAATAGTTCTTTTTGACCTAAAGCTACCAAAGCATCACCAATAGAAGCATCTCCGTGAGGATGATATTTCATTGTGTGGCCAATTATATTTGCTACTTTATTATAACGACCATCTTCCATTTCCCACATGGAATGCATTAATCGCCTTTGCACTGGCTTCAAACCATCTTCAATAGCAGGAACTGCTCGCTCTAAAATTACATACGAAGCATAATCCAAAAACCAATTTTGATACATCCCCGAAATGTGAAT
>CAYPEC010000022.1:0-13147 GCA_964409625.1 uncultured Bacteroidia bacterium
ATAGAATGAATAGCATGCCCACCTTCGTGAACCATAGTAACCAAATCGCGAAGCGAGCCAACAGAATTCATAAAAATAAAAGGAACTCCACTTTCATATAAAGGATAATTATATCCACCAGGTGCTTTTCCTTTTTTTGATTCCAAATCAAGATGCTTCATTTCATTCATCACTTTTAAGCATTCCCCATAAAAAGGGTGAACCTTTGAAAAACATTCAATTGATTTTTGTGTTAACTCCGCTCCTGTTTGAAATGGTTTTATTGGTGGCTTACCAGTTGTATCAACATCCATATCCCAAGGGCGAAGAGCATCCAACTGCATTTCTTTTTTTCTTTCTTTATCAAAGTTTTCTGCAATGGGAACAATTTCTTTTTCGATGGATTCGTGAAAATTAAAACAATCCCGAACAGAATAATCAAATCTGCCAAGCGCATCGAACATATAATCACGGAAATTTTTATGCTGGGCATTTTCTGCAACTTGATTTCTTAGGTTAAGAAGCTTTGTAAACAAATCATTTAATTCATTTTTATCCTGAGCTCTTCTATTTTGCACTTTATCAAACGCTTCTTTTCTTATTGCTCTATCTGGATTTTTCAAATAGTTAGCAGCCATTTGCAACGTAATTTCCTTGCCTTCCATCTCCACAGTCATCTTAGATGATATGTTTCCAAACTTTGGAGTTTCTGTTTGAATTTCGGTGAAAAGCGGAATGTTTTTTTCTCTAAAAATTTCAATACTCTTTTTTACTCCGCGCAAATAAATTTTGTATTTCTCCTTATCAAGTTCATTTACAAAAGGAGAGGCAATCATTTTTTCATTGAACTCATTATTATAAGGAGCTACCTTAGGTTCAATTTCAGAAATGAAAAAATTGTAAGAATCGGAAAGCCCTTGGTTTGTTGTATCACAAGTCATTCGGATATACCGCCAACCAAGGTCTTCACTTAATACTGCGTCCAATTCACTTCTATCAATCATCCATTTCTCAAGCTCTGCAACTGAATTTAATTGTCGTTTGCTTAAATCTAAAAAGTATGGTTCAATTTTTTCCCATGAATCGATAATTAAATTTTCAGGAAGAAATTTTCTTGTTTGCTTTTCGAGTTTCATAGATGAGTTTAAATAAAAAAGTCCCGATTTTTTCGGGACTTTCATTGTTAGTTTGCTTGATTATGCTGTTCCTGTTTTTCTAACACCTATTGTTTTTTTACCTGGCATATTTGCTTTAGCTTTAATTCCTGTGTCTTTCGCAACATTTTTATGCAGTTTCTTTTTTTCAACTTCAGCATTCACCGAAATGCCTTCAGCGTTTTCTGCTGCTTCTGGTGCTTGCTTAAGCAAATCAGCTTTCTGTAAAAGATTATACCAAGAAATTATCTTGCGCATATCCGAAAGATAAACCCTTTCTGCATCATGCTCTGGAATTGCTGCTGCAAAATATTTTTTAATCTCTTCATCAGATGCTTTGTGATCAACTGCAGGACCAAAATTTTCTTTTGCTGCTATCTTTTCAAATACAGCAGAAAGCAAAATGTCTTCACCTGTTGTAAATACTCTAATATCCTCAAGTGAGCTAATTTTATAGTGCGAGTAAGCTGGCATTCTTTTTTTATCTGCCAATGATTCTACGATAAATCCTGCTTTTGTAGTGGCTACAACTTTGTATAGTCCTGCCATTCCGCCAATTGAAATAATTCCTGTAATGTTCATGTATGTTTTTTAATTTGCTGCAAATATACAGAAGTTTAAAGTAAATCAAACTCTGGAATATCTTTTATAAAATTATATTTTTGATTCGCATGATCTATCTGACAGCAATAATGTTGCAGACCATTTGTTAGTACCAAGTATTTAACATCCAATACCATATTATAACGTGCAATTTGGTCGAAAACCTGTTGATTTATTTTAATATCTGCAGACTTACACTCTACAATCAAGAGAGGTTTCGCATCTCTTGAGTGAACAAGAATATCTGTTCGTTTTGTTAAACCGTTTAGCGTAATTTTTGATTCAACAGAAATTAATCCTTTTGGAATTTTTTTGTCGTTAAGCAAAAATTCAATAAAATTCTGTCTCACCCATTCCTCTGGAGTTAGCTGAATGTGTTTCTTCCGAATGGAATCAAACACAAAAAATTGCTCTCCTTCTTTTTTAAGCTTAAGTTCATATTCAGGAAGATTCAGTTTTGGAAACATTGCTCAAAAATAGGGAAATAGATTTACCTAAACTTTCTTACTTTTGAATTCTTCAAAATGGATTTCAATCAAATTATAGCTGACTTAAAGAACAAGGTTTATCACCCTGTATATTTTCTTACAGGTGATGAATCCTATTACATTGATGTCATCTCAGATTACATTGAAAAAAATGTGCTGGATGAATCAGAAAAAGAATTTAATCAAACTGTATTATATGGTAGAGATGTTGATATTTTGAGTGTAATTGGAGCTGCAAAAAGATTTCCGATGATGTCGAATTATCAAGTAGTAATTGTAAAAGAAGCTCAAGATTTAAAAGATTTTATTCCGAAAGAAAAAACAAAAGAAAAAAAAGATAAAGACGAAGAAAAAAAATCTCCTTTTCTAACCTATCTCGAAAACCCTCAAAAATCAACCATTCTAGTATTTTGTTATAGAAATAAAAGTATTGACAAGAGAACTTCTTTATCAAAACAAATAGACAAAAAAGCTATTTTATTTGAATCGAAAAAAATATACGATGACAAAGTAGCCCCTTGGATAGAAAGTTATTTGAAACATAAAAATTTTAGCATTAACCCAAAAGCAGCAGCAATGCTTGCCGAATTTTTAGGAAATGATTTAAGCAAAGTTGCAAATGAACTTAACAAACTAATGATTTTGCTTCCGCCAAATACAGAAATAACAGCAGAGCACATTCAAAAAAATATTGGCATCAGCAAAGATTTTAATGTATTTGAACTTCAGGCAGCAATTGGCAAAAAAGACTTTTTGAAAGCAAATCAAATAGTAAAATATTTTGGAGCAAACGAAAAAGAGAATCCTTTAATAATGACAATAAGTAATCTATACAGTTATTTTTCGAAAATCCTTTTGTTTCATTCCTTAAAAGATAAATCAAGAAACAATGTCGCTTCTGCATTAGGAGTAAATCCTTTTTTTATTGGAGATTATGAGCGGGCTGCAAAAAATTATGGTTCTTCAAAAATTAAATTTATCATTCATTATCTTCGCGAAAGCGATTTAAAATCAAAAGGGGTAGATGATACAGGAACTCCCGATGGAGAACTTTTAAAAGAACTTGTTTTTAAAATAATGCATTAGCCCTTTTGTATCTATTCGTAAATTCGTAAAATTTTTTATTCGTACACTATGAATCATTGGCTTGTAAAATCAGAACCCTCAACCTATTCTTGGGAAAAATTTCTCAAGGATGGAGTTGCCGTTTGGGATGGAGTTAGAAACTACGCTGCTCGAAATAATCTTAGGGCAATGAAAAAAGGCGATTTTGTTTTTTTCTACCATAGTAACGAAGGAATGGAAGTGGTAGGAATAGCCAAAGTAGCCAAAGAAGCATATCAAGACCCTACTACAAAAGAAACGGCTTGGTTAGCTGTAAACTTAACCCCATATAAAACCCTAAAAAAATCGGTAACACTTGCACAAATTAAAGCAGATAAAATGCTCCAAAACATATATTTGGTAAAACAAGGAAGACTTTCTGTAATGCCCCTAAAAAAGGAAGAATTCGACAGAATTTTAGAGCTAGGCAGCTAAAAAACGACCACTTATTTGCCAAAACCAACCACTTATCAAGTCGCACCTTTTTGGTATCAATATTTTAATACTTTTGTAGCCCACATAATTATCGTATGAATTTATTCAAAAGAATCGCACTATCAGGACTTCTTCTATTTGTTTTTATTTCGGGATATTCTCAAAATGCAAACATCAGAGGTTTTGTTTACTATAAAGAAAATGCTGAACCCGTAATCTTCACAAATATATTTTTAAAAGGAACTGGATATGGTGCTTCCACAGATGTTAACGGATATTTTTCTATCACAAAAATCCCTGCTGGAACCTATACTTTAATTGCAACTTATGTTGGATGTGATACTGTTCGCGAAGAAATTACAATAAAAGCAAATGATATTATCAGCAAAAAAATATACTTGCCTAAATCTTCTATAAAACTTAAAACGGTTGAAATTACTGGGGCAAAGCAAGACAAACAAACCCAAACCAAAGTTTCTGAAATAACGATTACTCCAAAAGAAATAAAACAACTTCCTTCGGTTGGTGGAGAACCAGATATTGCACAATATTTACAAGTGTTACCTGGTGTTATTTTCACCGGAGACCAAGGGGGACAACTCTATATCAGAGGAGGTTCGCCAATTCAAAATAAAGTATTGCTGGATGGAATGATTATTTATAATCCTTTTCACTCCATAGGATTGTTTTCTGTTTTCGAAACGGATATTATACGGAATGCGGATGTTTATACAGGAGGATTTGGAGCTCAATATGGAGGAAGAGTTTCTTCTATTATGGATATTACCACAAAAGATGGAAACAAAAAACGCCTTTCAGGAAAAGTTGCAGCAAGTCCATTTGGAGCAAAACTATTACTTGAGGGACCTTTAAAAAAGCAAAAAGAAGATGGAAAAGGAAGTTCTTCTTTTATTGTTTCGGCTAAAAATTCATACTTGCCAACAACTTCAAAATTCTTATACTCTTATGTTGATTCAGCTGGACTTCCTTTTGGATACACTGATCTTTACGGAAAAATTTCTCTTAACGCAGGCAATGGAAGTAAAATAAATTTCTTTGGTTTTAATTTTAAGGATGATGTAAATTACCAAGCACTCTCCAACCTATCATGGGAATCAAAAGGAATGGGGAGTAATTTTGTTTTAATCCCTGCAAGTTCATCTGTACTGATTCAAGGACACTTTGCATTTTCTAATTACGGAATTTCACTTATTGAAGAATTAAAACCTGAAACGCCTAGAACTAGTGATATAAAAGGATTCAACATGGGGTTGGACTTTACTTACTTTGCTGGATTAAGTGAAATTAATTATGGCTTAGAAGTACTTGGATTTAAAACTGATTTTCAATTTTACAATTCCGTAGATAGACTCATTTCACAATCTGAAAACACTACTGAAATTGGAGCTTATTTAAAATATAAGTTCATGAGTAAAAATAAAAAAATATTAATTGAACCTAGTTTTAGAACTCAATATTACGCTTCGCTAAATAACTTTTCGCCCGAGCCAAGACTTGCAGCAAAGTATAACATTACAGATAAAATAAGAGTAAAACTTGCAGGAGGTATCTATTCACAGAACCTTATCAGTGCAACATCTGATAGAGATGTGGTAAATCTATTTTATGGTTTTTTATCAGGTCCTGATAATTTACAAACTAAGTTTACTGAAAAAGATGGAAGCGAAAGAGACATTAAACATAAGCTTCAAAAAGCAAATCATGCAATCTTTGGAATGGAATTCGATCTTCCTTATAACCTTGATTTAACTGTAGAAGCATTCAATAAAAATTTCACCCAATTAGCGAATATAAATAGAGATAAAATTTATGAAGATAACAGTGATAATAATTTAAAACCCGATTATCAGAAAAAAGATTTTATTATTGAAACTGCCTATGCAAGAGGAGCTGATGCGGTTTTAAAGTACGATTACAAACATCTTTATTTATGGGCAGTTTACTCGCTTACGTATGTAAAAAGATGGGATGGAATTCGTGAGTATGCTCCACACTATGACAGAAGACACAATGTTAATCTTGTAGCATCTTATTCATTTGGGAAAGGAAACAATTGGGAGGTTGATGCCCGTTGGAATTTTGGCTCTGGATTTCCGTTTACTAAAACTGCAGGATATTATGAAAAGTATGATTTCAGCGGTGGTTTAAATACCGATTACACAACCACAAATGGAGATTTAGGAGTTTTGTATGGAGATTTAAACGCTGGTAGATTGCCTGCTTACCACCGACTCGATGTAAACATCAAACGCACTTTTGAATTTTCAGAATATGCAAAACTGGAAGTTACTGCAGGAGCTACAAATGCATATAGTCGCGAAAATATTTTCTATTTCGATAGAGTACAGTATAAGCGAGTAAACCAATTACCTATTCTGCCAAGCTTGAGTGCTAATTTTACTTTTTAAGTTTTTTTATTCTCTTTTTAAAGTTTAATAGTTTTTGAATTTGCGATATTTTTAAACTCAAAGGTTCAACACTTGAATAATTCTTTAGTGCATTTTCGATTTTTTTTGTACGACCCTAAAGGGGGCGAATGTTTATAGAAATTAGATTTAGCTATTAATATATGACTCCTTCGGAGTCGAAGAGGAAATTTGGAAAGGGGGATTTGGAAAGTGGAGGGCTGTCGCAAGTTTTTAACTTGTGACAAATAAATCATTCAAGTTTTAAACTTGATTTATTTTCACACACAAGCCACAGACTTGCGGGAATCGATTATATAATATAAAAAAGACGCTATCCCATTTAGAGTAAAATAATCTTCTAAGTCCTTTTTGATGTTATCTCCAACAATATTAAAGAGTACCTTTGTTAGTGATTAAGACAACAAAAGCAAAAAAGATTAAAAGAAATATTTTAAAACTATAATCTATTTTAAAATGACAACTACTATGAATTTTATTCTTATTCTAATTGAAGCCCTTATTATGATATTGTTATTTTATTTTTCAATGAAACAAGAAACAAAAATGAAAAAGAAATATATTTTAGCATTAATAACTCTTACTGTCACAATGGTTATTTCCTATTTTTTCCTATTTCGATAAATCATTTAGCATTTTTAAGATTCTTCGCTTAGCTCAGAATGACAAGGAGATTGCTTCGCTACGCTCGCAATGACGACTCATAATTCATAATTATTAAACCTACCTCAAATCCTCATTAATGCTTTTGAGCATTTCAGAGCCTGGGCAAAGTACTTCCTGAGGGATAGAATTTAAAGCACTGTCGCTGGTTTGAATCATGTTGTGCAAATCGGTAGTTTCAGGGTTTACATATAAAAGTCCTGTCAAAATTTCGCCTTTAGCTTTTGCATTCATCACTGCATTCATAGCCGATTGCCTGTTCATTGGGTCCCAGTCTTCAGCCAATTTATTCAACTTAATATACGAGCCATCGTGCATCTTCACTTGCTTGGTAGTTCCTGAATCGTAGCTTGCAGTAATTTCAGTCATCTCAGGAACAAAATCTACGGTTGCAGTTGCTTCCACATGCTCTCTCACATAATCATACGATTTGGTAGAGCCCAAATTATTATTGAAAGTAACGCAAGGCGAAATAACATTGATGAAAGCAAATCCGGGATGGTGCATAGCAGCTTTTATAAGCGGAACCAATTGTGTTTTATCTCCCGAAAAACTTTGTGCAACAAATGTAGCCCCGAGTTCAATTGCTAAACTCGCCAAGTCAATCGATTCAAATAAGTTTACCTGCCCCGATTTATTTTTCGAACCTGCATCGGCAGTAGCAGAATCTTGTCCTTTGGTTAAACCATAGCAACCATTGTTCATCACAATATACACCATGTTCAAATTTCTGCGGATAACATGCACAAATTGTCCCATGCCAATACTTGCAGTATCTCCATCACCCGATACTCCAAAATAAATTAAGTCACGGTTAGCAAGATTTGCACCTGTTGCCACCGAAGGCATTCTTCCATGCACAGAATTAAATCCATGAGAATTACTTAAGAAATATGCAGGTGTTTTTGAAGAACAGCCAATCCCCGACATCTTTGCCAACTTATGCGGCTCAATATTCATTTCGAATGCTGCCTGAATAATTCCTGCAGAAATAGAATCGTGTCCACACCCTGCACAAAGCGTAGATAAAGCTCCTTCGTAATAGTCAACAGAATATCCTAATTTATTTTTAGGTAATTCTGGGTGGCGAAATTTGGGTTTTATGTAAGTCATTGCAAAATTTAGGATTAAAGATTAAGAATTAAGGATTGGGGATTTTTGTGTTGCTAACTTCTTTTTTATTTGAGCAATGATGTTGTCGGCTGTAATCGGAGTTCCATCGTAATTCAAAACAGAAAGAAGTTTTTCGGGATTTGCCCCAAGCTCTATCATCAATAAACTTTTCATTTGAGCATCACGGTTCTGTTCAATCACAAAAATACGTTTGTGTTCTTTGATAAAATCTTCAACATCTTTACCAAATGGAAAAGATTTTATTCTAATTGCATCCACTAAAACATTTTGCTCTTTTAATAAATCCATTGCTTCCTCAGCAGCATATTGCGATGTTCCAAAAAATAGAATTGCATTTTCGTGTTCCGATTTTTTCTGATACAATTGCGGAGCAGGAACCATTGTTTTTGCAGTGTTCCACTTTTTATTTAATCTATCCATGTTGCGCTGGTATGCCCCACCATCTTCCGTATAAACTGCATACTCATCTCTCGAACTTCCTCTTGTAAAGAAAGAACCTTTTGATGGGTGCGTTCCAGGATAAGTACGGTAAGGAATTCCATCGCCATCTGTATCTAAATATCTTCCAAACTTTTCAATCTTTTCTAAATCAGCAGCACTCAACACTTTTCCTCTGTTGTATTTTCTTTTATCGTCCCAAGTTAATGGAGGAGAAATATGGTCGTTCATACCCAAATCTAAATCTGTCATTAAAATAACAGGTGTTTGCAATTGTTCTGCAAGGTCAAATGCATCGGCAGTTAAATCAAAACATTCTTTTGGTGTAGAAGGAAAAAGCAATACATGTTTTGTATCTCCATGCGAAGCATAAGCGGCTTCCAACACATCCGATTGCTGTGTTCTTGTTGGCATTCCGGTTGAAGGTCCTGTTCGTTGAACATCAATCAAAACAGCAGGAACTTCAGCAAAATATGCAAGACCTAAAAATTCATTCATCAGAGAAACACCAGGTCCGCTGGTGGAAGTGAAAGAACGAGCACCATTCCAGTTTGCACCAATCACCATTCCGATTGCAGCTAATTCATCTTCTGCCTGAACAACAGCGAAATTTTTCTTGCCTGTGATTTTATCTACTCTTAATTCTTCAGCATAGCTCGTGAATGCCTCAACTACAGATGTAGAAGGTGTGATAGGATACCATGCTGCAACAGTTGCTCCTGCATATACAGCACCTAAACCGCAAGCTGCGTTTCCATCAATCATAATTGAATCTCCAAGCAAATCTCTTCTCTCAAGACGAATATCTAATGGGTATTTAAAATTTTTGTGTACGTATTCAACTCCCAATTTCAATGCTTTCACATTGGCAGGAATTAATTTTTCTTTGCCTTTGAACTGGTCTGCTAATAATCCTTCAATGGCACTAAACTCAATATCTAATAAGGCAGCCAAAGCTCCTACATAAATTATATTTTTAAATAATTGTCTCTGCCGTGCATCTGTATAAGCATCGTTACATATCGCCATCAAAGGAATTCCAAGATAATTAATATCAGGACGAATGTATTGTGAATGCAATGGTTTAGAACTATCATACAAAAAATATCCTCCCGCACGAACGCTTGCCACATCTTGCATCATGCTTTGAGGATTTACAGCAACCATCAAATCAACTCCTTCTCTTCTTCCTAAATATCCTTTTTCGCTCACACGCACTTCATACCAAGTTGGTAATCCCTGAATGTTTGAAGGAAAAATATTTTTAGGTGTTACAGGAATTCCCATCCTGAAAATTGCTTTTGTAAAAAGAAAGTTTGCACTTGCCGAACCTGTTCCATTCACATTGGCAAACCTTACCACAAAATCGTTTATTTTATCTTTTTTAACTGACATATCTTTTGTCTTTTTTATTTTTCGCGCTTATCTCTTTCCGTTTTATTTATGCGAAGAGCAACCTGTATGTGCTTTCGTTACATTGTAGAAAAACTTTTGCATATCCCATGCTGATGTTGGACAACGCTCTGCACAAAGCCCGCAGTGAAGACAAACATTTTCGTCTTTTACCATCACGCGTTTTGTTTTAAGCACATCTGAAACATAAAGGTCTTGCGTAAGATTTGTTGCAGGAACTTTCAGCATATTTCTCAAATCACTTTCGTCTTCTGCATTTTCAGTAAAAGTGATACAAGCAGTTGGGCAAATATCTACACAAGCATCGCACTCTATACATTTATCTTCTGCGAAAACAGTTTGTATATCACAATTTAAGCAACGCTCTGCTTCTTTAAATCCAGTTAATCCATCAAAGCCAAGTTCAACTTCTTTTTTTCTATTTGTAAGTGTTACTTTTTTATCTGCTTGAGGAACAACATATCTTTTGTCTGTTACAACTTCGCTATCATAAGCCCACTCATGGATTCCCATTTTTTGACTTACCAAATTAACATAAGGTGAAGGTCTGTCAGCTACTAAATCTTTTGCATTACACATCAAGTCGATTGAAATAGCTGCCTGATGTCCATGAGCTACAGCAGTAATTACATTCTTTGGTCCCCATGCTGCATCTCCACCAAAAAACACTTTTTTATTTGTTGAACAAAAAGTTTTTTCATCTACTACAGGCATATTCCATTTATCGAATTCAATTCCTAAATCGCGTTCAATCCAAGGGAAACTATTTTCTTGACCAACTGCAATCAATACATCATCCGCTTCAATAAACACATCTGCTTCACCTGTAGGAACTAATTTTCTTTTTCCATTTTCATATACTGCTTTTACCTTTTCGAAGGTCATTCCTGTCAACTTTCCATTTTCAACAACAAATGTTTTGGGAACATGGTTGTCAATGATTGGAATATCTTCATGTGCAGCATCTTCTTTTTCCCAAGGCGATGCCTTCATTTCTGCAAATGGGCTACGAACAACAACTTTCACTTCATCACCACCTAATCTACGAGCTGTTCTGCAACAATCCATTGCTGTGTTTCCACCACCCAATACAATAACTTTTTTACCAACTTTAGCCGTATGTTCAAATGCAACATTTGCCAACCAATTAATTCCAATATGAATATTTGCTGCAGCCTCTTGTCTTCCAGGAATATCTAAATCACGACCCTTAGGAGCACCAGAACCAACAAATACTGCATCATAATCTTTTGCCAAAAGTTCTTTCAAACTTTTCACATAATGATTGAACTGTGTGTGAATTCCTAAATCAAGAATATAATTTACTTCTTCGTTTAATACTGTTTCGGGCAAACGGAAAGAAGGAATCTGACTGCGCATAAAACCTCCACCCAATTTTTGCTCATCATACAAATGAATTTCATATCCTATTGGAGCAAGATCACGAGCAACGGTTAATGAAGCAGGACCAGCACCAACAAGTGCAATCTTTTTTCCATTTGATTTAAATGGACCTTGAGGCATCAAGCTTTTTACATCACCTTTGTTATCGGCTGCTACACGTTTTAATCTGCAAATAGCCACTGGCTCTTCATCTTTTCCGTCAATTCTACCTCTGCGGCATGCCGGTTCACAAGGTCTGTCGCAAGTACGACCCAAAACTCCCGGGAACACATTTGAATCCCAATTAATCATGTATGCTTCGGTATATTTTCCTGCAGCTATAAGCCTAATGTATTCAGGCACGGGAGTATGAGCAGGACAAGCAAGTTGGCAATCTACTACTTTATGAAAATACTCCGGGTCTTTAATGTCTGTTGGTTTCAATGTATCTATGTTTATATTAAATCAATTTTTAAAAAAATTTCAGCCGATAAAGGTGGGCATATTTGGCAATAAATCCAAACATTAACCAAAATAATTTTTCTCACAAGAAATCAATGAGATAGCTATTGTCTTAGCTTTTAAAATGCTTACGAATAACCACTTTTTGAAGTTCTCTTTTTAGGATAAGGTCGGTAACAATTTCAGAAAAAGATTCAGAAGAATTTGTATGTACTGCTTTTTTAATTTGTTCATCGCTTAAATCAATGCGATACAAGATTGCCATAAACTTAGATTGATTTACATCAATTAGCTTTTTAATATGAGGTTCTATTTGATTGAAAAGTTCTTCGTAGGCATCGAAATTATTTCCAGAAAATTTAATTTCCACACCAAACATTTCAAAATCTTTTATGATTTGATTGGCTGTTTCATTAAGCAAATCAAGGTTACTGAGGTGCTTATTAGTTTCTAAAAAATTATTTCCCTCTGACATTTTCAAGGATTAATCTCTGAACTGGACGATTATTTATAATGTGTTCTTCAATGATTTCATCAATGTCTGCAACTTCAACTCCGACATAAAAAACACCTTCAGGATAAACCACTATTGTTTGTCCAAAATCACAAATATCAAGGCATCCCGATTTTTGTGCACGAACTTTTATAGAAAGATTTTTCTCTTTTAATTTATTTTTTAAAGCAGAAACTATTTCTAATCCATGTGCTTCGCCACAACTTTTTCTTGTTGCTTCTGGAGCTCTTTGGTTGGTACAGATAAATATATGTTTGTCGTAAATCATAAGCACAAAGATACGAATAGATAAAGTATCAAGAATAAACTTAATCACCTTACATTTGCTCTATCAATATGAAAGTATTAATTGCAGGAGCATCTGGTTTGGTTGGTTCAAAATTGAGTGATTATTTGAATCAATCGGGTTTTGAAATTTCTCATCTCTCCCGAAAAATAATTTCTTCAAACTATAAAACGTATTTATGGAATCCTTCAAAAAATCAAATTGACATAGATGCCATTGAAAATGCTGATGTAATAATAAATTTAAGTGGTGCTGGCATCGCAGACAAACGTTGGACAAAAGAAAGAAAACAAGAAATTTTAGATAGCCGAGTAAACAGCACCTTGCTAATTTCAAATACAATAAAAAAAACGAGTAAAAAGCCCAAACTATTTATTTCGGCTTCAGGAGTAGGGTTTTATGGAATGGTTACTTCAGATAAAATATTTACAGAAGAGGATAAACACTACAATGATTTTCTTGGAAACACTTGTGCTGAATGGGAAAACGCAGCTAAAGAAATTGAAATGCAAAATATCAGAACAGTAATTTTTAGAATTAGTACAGTGCTTTCTGATAAAGGTGGGGCGTTAACAAAACTTTCAGTTCCATTTAAATTTGGTTTCGGTGCCGCTTTAGGAAATGGCAAACAATTTATGCCTTGG
>CAYPEC010000023.1:0-1312 GCA_964409625.1 uncultured Bacteroidia bacterium
AAATAAACTATTGTACTTCCTGCCTTTGTGTGCCTGAAAAGTATGTGGCGGTGGAGCGGGGGAAGTTCAAAGTTTGACTAAACAGCCAAATAAAATTTCGTTTAATAATCCATAATTTCGTTTATGGTTTGTTTAATCTTGACTATTTCAGTACTGTTTATTTCGCCCATTTTTTTTATTAACCGTTCTTTGCTGAGTGAGCGAATATGAAAAGTTAATATTTCAGATGCCTGTTTTAGTTTATTTTTTGAGTTGGGTTGAAGCACAACATTGCCTTTGTAGTTTTTTATTTTGGTTGTAAGCGGACAGCAAATAACAATATTTAGATAAGCATTAAGTAAATTTCCACTTATAATTACCACAGGTCTTATGCCAGCCTGTTCTTGTCCTTTTATAGGATTAAGATTTGCAAACCATATTTCGCCTTGTTTCATTTTTCAAAATCTTTGAGTTCTTTTAGGTATTCACTCATACCCTCTTCGGCAACTTGTAATATATCCTCATCATCAGCCATTTGTTTATAAGAGCGTATATATTCTGCTTTATTTAGTTGGGTTAAATATATTTTCAATGCCTTTTCAATTAGCTTATTTTTTGGCATTTTAAGATCTTGGGCTTTTTTGTTCAAAAGCTCTAGTAAAGTGTTGGGTAGTGTGCTCGTAAAAGTTGCCATTGTGTTTTATATTTATAAAATGCAAATATAAATAATATTTATAAAATAATCATATAATTGTTGAGCTAATCTGAATTTACCATTTAACTGCCTGAACAAAAGGTGAAAAATATTGAGAAAAGGATGCCTTTGCTAGATGATAGTTCTAGTATTTTAAAATAGCTTAACGCCCATTGAGTCTTTGCGAGAACAAAGAATAAATGCTTAATTTTGTAAGGATGTTAAACGGAACAAACTATACTGCCCTTATAAATAAGCTTGATGAGTTTATCCGAAAGTTTTATAAAAATGAACTCATCAAAGGAATTATTTATACCATAGGTATTGTATTGGTGTTCTTTCTTACGGTTGCTATACTTGAGTATTACGGTCATTTCGATACTGTAATGCGTTCGGTTTTGTTTTACTCTTTTGTTATTGGCTCTCTCTTTATTATTTCAAAATACATTGTTGTTCCGCTTTCGCATCTGTATAAGTTCGGGAAAATAATTTCATACGAACAAGCTGCAACTATTATTGGGCAATACTTTGCAGAAGTTAATGATAAACTCTTGAATGTACTCCAGCTTCAAAACCAATATACTTCTTCGTCACAAAATATGTCGTTGGTAGAGGCAAGTATCAATCAAAAAATAAAAA
>CAYPEC010000023.1:1412-12235 GCA_964409625.1 uncultured Bacteroidia bacterium
AAAAGATTTTATTTCAGAGGAACTGTAAAAGATGATTACGGGTTCTCAAAACTTACTTTCAATTATCGTTTTCTTAATAAACAAGATACTGCTGGGAACAAGTTGCCATCTGTTGCAGCTATGGATGCAATTGCCATCAATAAATCAGCAAATACGGAACAGTTTTATCACGTTTGGGATTTATCAGAAGCAGAAATGTCGCCAAGCGAAGAGATAGAATATTATTTTGAAGTTTGGGATAATGATGGAGTTCATGGAGCTAAAGCTACTCGTTCTCAAACAATGATTTTTAAAGCTCCTTCACTCAAAGAACTTTCGGCATCTACAGAAAAAAATAATGACAAGATAAAATCAGATATTGAGCAAAGCATCTCTGAAGCTAAGGCATTGCAAAAGGAATTAGAACAGTTGAATAAAAAGGTGTTGGAGAAAAAACAGCTTGGTTGGGAAGAGAAAAAACAACTTGAAAATCTTCTTGACAAGCAAAAAGACTTGCAGAAAAAAGTAGAGAATGCAAAGAATGAAAATATAAAGAATACAAATGAACATAATGAATTTAAGAAGCCAGATGAGGACTTGCTCGAAAAGCAAAAACAATTAGAAGAGCTTTTCAAAAATATTATGACGGATGATATGAAGAAGCTTTTTGAGGAATTACAGAAGTTGTTGAGTGAGATGGATAAACAAAAAGTTAAGGAAGCGATAGATAAGATGAAGTTGTCAAATAAAGATTTAGAAAAAGAACTCGACAGAACATTAGAAGTTTTTAAGCAATTAGAGTTTCAACAAAAGCTATCTGAAAATATTGAACAACTTAAAGAGATGGCAAAGCAGCAAGAGAAGTTGAGCAACGAATCACAGGATAAAAAATCTTCTCCGGAAGAAATGAAGCAAAAACAGGATGAATTAAATAAGCAGTTCGAAGAATTTAGAAAGGATATGGATAAGCTGGAGGAGAAAAATAAGGAACTTGAAAATCCGAACGACATAAAAAATACAGATGCAAAAGAACAGGAGATTCAACAGAATCAAGAACAAAGTAGTCAGGAATTAAAAGGTGGTAAAAACAAATCAGCATCGCAATCACAAAAGAAAGCATCTGATAAAATGAAAGAGATGGCTCAAGAACTCGAGAAAATGCAAGATGAAATGGAAGAGCAACAGAATGAAGAAGACATGAATGCCTTGCGACAAATCCTTGAAAATCTTGTTCGCCTATCATTTGACCAAGAAGCATTGATGGGAGAAGTTCAAAAAACAGAGACATCAAATCCTCAATATGTAAAACTTACGCAGACTCAAAAAAGATTGAAAGATGATGCTAAGATTATAGAAGATAGCTTGCTTGCTTTAAGTAAACGAGTTCCTGAAATGGCATCAACAGTTAATAAAGAAATTAGTTTAATTAATTCCAACATGGAAAAAGCGATTTCAGCAATGGCTGAAAGACAATCATCAGAAGCTGCTCAGCGACAACAATTCACCATGACATCTGCCAATAATTTGGCTTTGATATTAAGTGAGGTGCTACAACAAATGCAACAGCAAGCCCAGATGCAGAAGCAGAAAAAAGGTGGAGGAGTTTGTAAAAAGCCAGGGAAAAATCCTAATCCTAACTCAATGGCTAATATGCGAAAAATGCAACAGCAGCTTAATGGGCAAATACAGAAATTAAAAGAGGGGATGCAGAAAGGACAAGGTGGTAAAAAAGGACAAGGAGGCATGAGTGAAGAATTTGCAAAACTTGCTGCACAACAAGAAATGCTAAGAAGAGAAATGCAAAAAGCAATGGAAGAACTTTACAAAGATGGGAAAGGAAAACAAGCGGGAGGCGACTTGATGAATAAAATGGAAGAGACAGAAACCGACTTGGTAAATAAAGTTATCTCACAAGAAACAATAAAAAGACAAGAACAAATTTTAACTCGATTGCTTGAACATGAGAAAGCAGAGAAGGAAAGAGAAATGGATGATAAGCGAAAATCGGAAGAGGCAAGAAAAGAAATTTATGCCAATCCGCAGAAATTTTTTGAATATAATACTCAAAAAATGAAAGAGGCAGAGCTTTTAAAAACAGTACCACCAATGCTTTCGCCCTTCTATAAAAATAAAGCTTCAGAATATTTTAATAATTTTTCGAAATAATTGTAACCTTTTAGTTTATAAGGGCGTACAAGTACCGAATTACGAAATTTTAAAATGTGTTTTTAATACCCTGAAGTCCAATGATATTAGCAGAAAATCAAAGATTAAGCATCTCCTCAAAGTCGGAAAATATGATTTTAGTTGAAAAGCTTATTGATGATGTTTGTGATGTATTTAACATCAATGAGGATTATTATGGCAATATTTTAATTGCACTTACTGAAGCAGTTAATAATGCTATTCAGCATGGAAATAAAGCAGATCCCTCAAAACAAATAGATATTTCATTCAGACTTAAAGATAAGCAAGCTGTATTCACAGTTCAAGATCAAGGTTGTGGATTCAACTATAACCAACTTCCAGACCCAACTAATCCTGAAAATATTGAAAATCCTAATGGCAGAGGCGTATTTTTGATGCGCAATTTAGCCGATGAGGTTGAATTCAATGATAATGGCAATATGGTTTCTCTTAAATTTAATGTTGCTGTAAACTGATAAAGGTTCTATGCCTATTGGGTTTTATTCCGAAAGTATTTCTTTCTCCCTTTCTTCAAAAATAATAATCAAGCGTTGGCTTTCTGATGTAATTAAATCAGAGAAAGAAACTCTTGGTTCGGTTAATTTTATTTTTTGTTCGGATAAATATCTTTTTGAGATGAATAAAAAATATTTGAATCATAACACGTTTACGGATATTATCACCTTTGATTACTGTGAAGAGCTTAAAATTTCAGGCGACATTTTTATTAGCATTGAACGTGTGAAAGAAAATTCAAAAAAGTTTGGAGCTAATTTTGAAGATGAATTGAATCGAGTTATGGTTCATGGAGTTTTGCATCTTTTGGGATATAAAGACAAAACAAAATCTGCAAAAGAAGTAATGACCAAGAAAGAAAATTTATATTTGAAAAAAATAAAACGATGATAAAGAATATTTGTTCCATTGTTATAGCAATTGCATTTTCATCTGCAGTTTTTTCGCAAGCAAAAACTAGCGCAGTGAAAGCAACGAAACAACTGCCTGCATTCACAAAAAAAGATAGTATGTTATGTAAATCATGGAAGCTTGTTGCGCTTGAAGAGTTCGGAGTTTCTAATCCTCCACCTGCCGAGCAGTCAAAAGATAATTTTGAATTTAACTTGGATAAAACAGCTACCATTATTTTTTTAGGAAAAACCATGACTGGTAATTGGTACACAGATAAAGCAAAAACCTATATTTATTTTACAGATTTATCTAATAATCAGAAATGGATGTTCAAATGGTTTGAGGTAACACAAAAAGAATTAAAAATAGAATACCAACATCCAGATTTGATTCGGACAAGGATGAATTTGGAAGCGAAGTAAACAAAGAAGCCCCGATAATCGGGGCTTCTTTGCAAAACAACAGAACAAATCACAATTATGGTAATCCTGCCAAATCAGAATTAATTTGAGATAATGTCGTTGGGTTCATTGTAATATTTTCGATATGGTTATTGACCAAGGTCGAGCTAATGAAAGCAGAATAATATTGCCCATTTATTTCAGCGATTGCTATAAATGTAACTGCTTTCCCTATGGGAAAGTTGTAGGTAATGTAGTTGGAATTATTTTGAAAATACATTGAAGCAATACTATTTATTCCATCTACAGATAAAAACACCACACAATTAGTAGAATTAAACATAGTATCTAAATTAGCCATTACATCGGTTTTTGGCGATGAGTCATACCAAAAATAATCACAGTTAATCCAATTCATTGAATCTATTTGGAAGTAGTAGTAAGTAGGCCATGAAGTTCCCCCTCCGCTCCATGTTGTATCTTGAACGACTGAAATAACCGTACTATCAGCAGAACTCCAACCCGATGTTGAATCTGTTGCTGAAATATTCGAAGAGTAAAATTCTTGCATATTATAATCAGGAGACACCCCAGTAGGCATTTCAACAGTTACGCTATTTTTCGATGCTAGTTTTAATTCGCTACCATTTTGCATCGCTTTAATAAATATTTCTCCGCCTGAAATTAAAGGTAATTTATTTGCCATTGTCGGTATCCCACTTAATATCATATCCTTTTTTGAGAAAATTTCCCTTAATTCAATTTGAATATTTCCTGAATTTATAGGTGCTCCACCTTGAGTTAGAAAAGAACCAGAGGGAATGCTAATTTTCGTTCCTTTATTACCTTCAATTAATTCGAATGTGGAAGCGTCAATTGAAAAAGATTGAATAGGAACTCCATTAGAAGTGAAAAAATTAGCCATGTTTGATGTCTGAGAGGTTCCGCCACTTGCTGGATTATTAACAGATTCAATTTCTTTGTCTTTTTTGCATCCGTATGCAGTTACCAAAACAACTAAGGTTAATAGTTTTAATTTACTTTTAGTTTTCATAATTTTTAGTTTTTAGTTTTTTAAAATGTTTATCTTAAAGACATGAATTCAAAAAATGGTTGTATTCTTTTTGGAATTATAAATTTAATTTGCTGAAAATCAACTATAAAAAGAAAGTGGATACAACTATTTAATGTTTTTGAGTCATTACACAAATAGTGCATGGAGGAAGATATACGGTTAATAGAAGAGTTTAAAAAAGGCGATGGCGCTGCATTTGAGAAGTTGTACACCAAGTACGCTTCAAAAATGAAAGCCGTTGCATACCGTTATGTTGGAGATTCAGCAAAAGCAGAAGATATTCTTCATGATGTTTTTATAAAAGTATTTCAAAAGATTTCTTCTCTTACCAATACTCTTGTTTTTGAGGCTTGGCTTCGAAGAGTTGTGATAAATGAATCCATAGATTTTTTAAAGCGGGAGAAAAAAATTAGTACTGCAATTATAGAATCTAGGCAACTAAATTTTAATTCCGAGTCTGATAAGAAGAATTACGAAAGCATTTCGCAAAAACAACTTTTAGATGCACTAAATGATTTATCGCCTGGATATAAAACCATATTCAATATGTATGTGGTAGATGGCTATCAGCATAAAGAGATTGCACAAATGCTGGGAATATCTGAAGGAACATCAAAATCGCAATTATCAAAAGCAAAAGAATATTTGAAAAAGAAACTTGAAAAAACATTACAAGCGCAATGAAAGAACAAGATGATATATTAGAACAACTTTTCAGAGAAAACCTCCATGATGCAGAGATGCCTGTTTCTGAAGGGTTGTGGACTCGAATAAAAAAATCGATTGATAATAATCGCAAGAAAAAATTTATTATTTGGCTTTCGCTTTTTGCAATTGCTGCTTTAGCATCGTTTTATTTTATCAGCAACTCAAATAATACTTCAGAAAAAATTGCAAATACAAAAAACACTACAATAAAAATTGAGAATAAAGAGAATAGAACAAATGCAGAATCACAGGAAATCTTAAATAAAAATAATCAAAAAGAGGAAATAGAAACAACTAAAAATAATAGTGAGCCAAGAGGTAAATACTATTCAATACAGCTAGGAGCGTATAAAAATATGAGTGAAGAAAAATTATCTGAATTACCTGATTCCTTACGTTATGAAAAAGATATAAATGGGTTAACCAAAATCTTGTATGGAAAATTTGCAAATTCAGAAGAAGCAAAGAGAGCAGTCCAAAAGTTAGATAAAAATTCAAATGCTTTTATTGCTGAATATGAAAATGGAGAACGTAAAGGAATAATTTCGAAATATGAAATACAAAATTCTGGAACTCCCATTCAGCAAATTGTCCCAAATAATAATACTTTAATTGCAAGTCAAAATGGGAATGGTTCAAATCCTGAAAATGATAAATCAACTGCTGTGAAAGCGTTTGAAAGTAATAGCAAAGAAGCTGAGATGAAAAATAATTCTTTGGCAAATGATTCTAAAAATAATTCCAAAGAAGAAAAAGCAACTCAAAATGAAATAAAGGCAAAGGACTTAATAGCAGAGCAAGTAAAAACTCCAAAAGATTCTGCTGCCGAAGATAATCAAACTCAAAGCATAGCAAAAATTGATTCTGCTATTGTTAAAGAAACTAAAGCTGACTCTGCAATGGTTATAGCAAAATCAGATTCAGCAGAAAATAAAATCATTCAAAATAAAAAAGATAGTGTTCAAAATCTTCCTTCCGACTCAAAGTGGACAACTTTTTTAGGCGTTGAAGGTGGTTTGTTATTGCCTTATGCGAATTATTCATCTCCAAATAGTTTACTTAATGAAGAAATAAAAAATGGAATCAAACAAAAATCAAGTTATAATGCTTTGTTAAATTTCGGAGTGGTTTTTAAAAACAGAATAAATGTGTTTGCTGGTGTTGGAATTTCAGATTTGCAAAGCGACTACTCTTTGAATAAAACTTATACTTATAATGACACTATTACCATTCCAATTTTTGATTCTCTTGGAAACCAAATTGGCTCTTATGATTCACTTGTTAATATTTCTCAATCAATTTCTCATAATTCTAAATTTCACTACCAATTTTTAAATATTCCCATTCATATAGAGTTTATTTTAAAACTGGGTAAAAAATTTAAATTGATTCCAGGTATAGGAGCAATATTTACTTATGTTCTTTCTGCAAAATCATCATGGATTGACCCTAAAACAAATAGTATCATCTATGATGATAAAAAAAGGTACAAGTCATCTTTTTTTTCTGGGGTAGCGGGTTTAAAATTGGAATATGGTTTGGCTGAAAAGTGGGGAGTTTATTTTTCTCCAACCTATACAATTGGTTTTAGAAATATTTATAAAGATAATAATCTGAAAATACGTCCTGCAAGTATTAACCTAAATGTTGGTGCTAGATATTATTTCGGGAAGAAAATAAACTAATCTTGCAATTCGCCTTCCCATCTTGCAACAACTGCGGAAGCAAGGCAGTTACCCATTACGTTAACAGAAGTGCGTGCCATGTCCATCAGTGCATCAATTCCCATAATGATAAATATAGGTTCGGGAGGTAAACCAAATGATGCAACAGTTGCAGATAAAATAACTAATGATGCTCTTGGAACACCTGCAACGCCTTTACTGGTAAGCATTAGTGTAAATACCATTATTAATTGTTGGCTAAATGTCATTTCTATACCTGCTGCTTGTGCAACAAAAACAGAAGCTAACGAAAGATAAAGTGTTGTTCCATCTAAATTGAAACTATATCCTGTTGGTAACACAAATGAAACAATTCTTCTTGGCACTCCCATTGCTTCCATATTTTCCATTGCAATAGGTAATGCAGATTCAGAACTTGCAGTTGCAAATGCAAGCATAAAAGGTTCTTCAACAGCATCCCAAAATTTCCGCAAATTTATTTTTGCAATTAAAGCAATTGGCAAAAACACTAATAATACAAATGCAATTAATGCAACATAAAGCGTGAGTAATAATTGAAGTAGATTTCCAAAAATCCCGAACCCATATTTTCCAATGGTATATGAAATAGCTCCGAATACTGCAATAGGGGCAAAATACATAACAATATTTGTAAACTTAAACATCACTTCTGATAAGCTTTCTGCAAAAGCAATCATCGGTTGTTTCTTTTTATCATCAAGCATTGCCAATCCAATTCCGAATAGAATGCTAAAAATTACGACTTGCAAAACTTGTCCCTCCGCAACTGATTTTGCTATGTTTTCAGGAAAGATGTGCAGAATAACTTCAGATGCTGATTGTTTTTTCGCAGTAATAGCATCAGGTAAATCTACATTTTGTGGAACAGTAACTCCAACTCCCGCTTTACTAAAATTGATTGCAGCTAAGCCGATAAACAAAGCAATAGTTGTTACAATTTCAAAATAAATAATTGCTTTTAATCCCATTCTGCCGACTTGTTTAAGATTTGAATGGCCTGCAATTCCAACCACAAGCGTACCGAATAATAGCGGGGCAATAATGGTCTTGATTAATTTTAAGAAAATATCACTTAGTACTTTTAACTCAACTGCAATGCTTGGAAAGTCATGGCCGAAAAGGACTCCGATAATCATTGATGAAAAAATCCAAGTGGTTAATGATTTTCGTGTGATAGAGAATGAAATTAATAATCCGTACAAAGTAAAATGTAGCGAGATTAAAATTGTTGAGTTGATTTCTGCGATATGATAATGACTTAATACATGCAGCAATCCAACTATCGTAGCACTTAATAATGAAAGAAGAAAGAATTTATTTTTCAGCATATTTTAAAAATCAAAGTATCTATTCCAGAGAGAAGTCTTTAGTGAAAAATAGACAAAATTTGTTTGGAATGTTTTGATAGAAGAAGATTCAATTCTATTGTTAATTCCAATTTCGGCAATAAGATTAATGCTTGGCAATAGTATATACGCAACTCTTAAATCTACATTCACTAAAGTTGTTTTTAAACCTTGTGTTGTATAGTTCCCAAATTCATTTGGTCTATTAATATAGGATATAAAAATATTTTTTCCATAACTGTATGCTGAAGTATCTGCACCATACATAATAACTTGTGCTTTCCCTTCATAAATAAATCTTTTGTGTTTGTATGTTAAGAATCCAACACCTTCCATAAAATTTGCACCTACTGGATGAGCTAGTGGTTGGTTCAAATGTCCATAAGCTTGCTGAACACTTCCATGCGAGTATGTATAAGGTCTTACATAATTAAATTCGCCTTGAATATTCAAATTTTGCACTCCGAATAAATCAAAACTCTTCGCTCCAATTTGGAAACCTTGTTTATTTGCCCACCATCCATCACGTTTTACAATATGGTCTAGGAAAAATTCGTCTAAAATAATTTGTCCATATAGCTGTTGCTTTTTAAATAGTTTCACTTTGAAACTTGCTCCAAAAAAAGCATTGTCAGAAGAGCCAAGGGAGTATTCAGTAGGGCGATAAAAAATAACAGGATTTAAATAGTTGGGGTCAAATTCTCTTTTACGGGTGCTATCATTTCCTTGCCAGATAATAGATTCAAAGATTCCAATATTTATTCGTTTCGTAATGTTCCAGCTTAGATAATGAAATGTTGCATACTTAGTTTTGAAATCTCTTTTAAATCCATAAGATGTAGAAGCATCTGTCATTTGCGTAAAAAGATTTACATACTTTATTTTCCAAACATTGGTAGTAACTTTCAAGAAAGGAAAATTGCTAGCAGCATCAGAAAGAAAAAGTGTGCGATAGCCATCGCCCCAAAAATGTTTGTCTTTACCAGCTTGAAAATTAAAGTATTTATTAGGAGAAAAAGAAACATATCCTCCAAAATTTTGGTAAGTAAATCCATTCCCTTGCTTATATGCTCTTCCCATTCCAGGAACAATTCCTGAATATTTTATTGCGGAATCTTGATACTCTGTAAATTCAGTATTTCCAGCTATTCCATAAGCATTGATAAATAATTTTTTTCCAACGGCAATATTTGTCATGAATCCACCTTCACGCTCAAATGCACTTGTTTTTCCTGCAAAATTATTTCCGTATTGTAAAGAGAGGAGAGGAATAACTTCAACTAATTCAAATATTCCTTTTTCTGGATTATTTACGTGAACATCCCAGCTTGTTTGGTTTTTAAGCATGGAGTTCATGAACGAAATAGCATTGGTATTTACATTGTTGAAATCAGAACTCAAATAAGGTTTAATAGAGGTGTGAAAATTTATGTTCTTATCATTTAGCGTACTCTCATAAGAGTTGTAAACATCTCTATTTAAAGGAACATTTCCTGGCAAATAGGTATAACTTTTATCCAATGAATCGGAAGCATGAAATGATTTTAACAAAACATCAAAAGAGTATTCTTGAGCAACAGCTAATGTGCTAATAAAAGAAAAAATATATACGAGTGTTTTTTTAAACATGCTTTTTCTTTTTTCTTCTGTTACTTATAAAGAAAGGTATTTGTGCGAAAAATAACGATGCTCCAGCAACAGCAATAAATGAAATATTTGGGTCAACATCCCATAGAATTACTGATAATGCAATTACTAAAAGATTGAAGAAAAAAATAATTAAAGTTGTTTTTGCATGACTGTGTGTGAGTGATAATAATTTATGATGTAAGTGATTTTTATCAGCTGTAAAAGGCGACATTCCTCTTACGGCTCTGTAAATAAAAATTCTTAGCGTATCTACTAATGGATAAGCTAATACTGCCATTGCGTAAACCGGTTTTGAAAAATGAGAGAGAATAGTTTCTTCAAGTTCTACTCTATTAAATTCAATTAATTTTATTGCAAGCACACATACAATTAATCCAATTGTAAGCGAACCAGAATCACCCATAAATATTTTTGCTGGAGAAAAATTAAAAATCAAAAATGCAAACAGCGAACCCGCTAATGCAAATGCAAGTGCTGCCATAGCAACTTCTCCCGCAAGAAAAAACCAAACACCAAATGAAGCTGAAGCAATTAATCCAATTCCTCCTGCTAAACCATCAATCCCATCAATTAAATTAAAGGCATTTATTACTACAATGAAAGTAAAAATGGATAGAAATACGCTTGCCCAATAAGGAATTTCACGTACGCCAAAAATTCCGTGAAACCCACTGATTCTAATATCTGCCATTAAAACAAGCATCATCCCTACAATTACTTGCGCGACTAATTTTTTTATTGGTGCTGTTCCGATAATATCATCTTTCACTCCAATAAAAAATAGAATAAGAATACTTACGATAAGGTATTTGAAATAATCAATTGATTTTAATATTTCCTGATACTCGTGAATATGCTGAAT
>CAYPEC010000024.1:0-2282 GCA_964409625.1 uncultured Bacteroidia bacterium
TAAATCTGACCAAGGTTCATACGAGAAGGTACACCAAGTGGGTTAAGAACTACATCAACTGGAGTTCCATCATCCAAGAATGGCATTTCTTCTTCGCGTACAATTTTTGCAACAATACCTTTGTTACCATGGCGTCCTGCCATTTTATCTCCAACTTTAAGTTTACGTTTTTTAGCAATGTAAACTTTAGCAAGTTGAATAATACCTGAAGGTAATTCATCACCAACAGTAACATTAAACTTCTTACGCTTGTATGATCCAAGTAAATCGTTGAATTTAATATTGAAGTTATGTAATAAAGTTTTTACCTGCTCATTTTTATCCTTGTCAGTTGTCCATCCTTTTGGATTTACTACTGAATAATCGATTTTTTCAAGAATTTTTTGAGTGTATTTAGTCCCTTTTGATACAACTTCTTCTTTCAAAATATTCGAAACTCCTTGTGAAGTTTTCCCTTCTACCAATTCGAATAATTTTCCAACCAATCTTTCTTTTAGCTCAGCTACAGCCTTGGTATGATCTTTTTCAATAATATCAATCGCTGCCTTATCATCTGCTTTTATTTTCTTATCCTTGATTGCTCTTGAGAATAATTTTTTATTGATAACTATACCGCCTACAGATGGTGGAACTTTTAATGAAGCGTCTTTCACATCACCAGCTTTGTCGCCAAAGATTGCGCGTAAAAGTTTTTCTTCTGGAGAAGGATCTGTTTCTCCTTTCGGAGTAATTTTTCCGATTAAAATATCTCCTTCTTTAACTTCAGCACCAATTCTGATAATTCCATTTTCGTCAAGGTCTTTAGTTGCCTCTTCAGAAACGTTTGGAATGTCTGCAGTAAGCTCTTCTAATCCAAGTTTTGTATCTCTTACCTCAAGTGTATATTCATCAATATGAAGTGAAGTAAACACATCATCACGAACTATTTTTTCAGAAATTACGATAGCATCCTCAAAGTTATAACCTTTCCAAGGCATGAAAGCCACTTTCAAGTTACGTCCAAGAGCAAGTTCTCCATTCTGAGTTGCATAACCTTCGCAAAGCACTTGACCTTTTGAAACTTTATCTCCTTTTCTAACAATCGGACGTAAGTTAAAGCACGTGTTTTGGTTTGTTCTACGGAACTTTGTTAGCTTGTATGATTTAACATCTTCTTCAAAACTTAGAAGTTTTTCTTCTGCATTACGGTTGTGACGAATCACAATTTCATTCGCATCTACATATTCAACAACACCTTCGCCTTGAGAAGTAATTAAAACACGAGAGTCGCGAGCTACAGATTCTTCAAGACCAGTTCCAACAATTGGAGATTCTGGCTTTAAAAGAGGTACTGCTTGACGCTGCATGTTTGAACCCATCAAAGCACGGTTAGCATCATCATGCTCCAAGAATGGAATCAACGATGCTGCAATAGATGCAATTTGATTTGGAGCCACATCCAAGTATTGAATCTTTTCAGGTCCAACAACTGGTAAGTCGCCCTCATAACGAGCTCTGATTTTTGTTTCAAGGAATCTTCCTTTTTCATCAATTGGAATATTTGCTTGAGCAATAATCTTTTGATCTTCCTCTTCAGCACTAAGATAGATAGGAGCTTTATCAACATCCACTCTACTATCAGTTACTGTTCTATAAGGAGTTTCAATGAATCCGAGTTTGTTAATTTTCGCATACACACAAAGAGAAGAAATCAAACCAATGTTTGGTCCCTCTGGAGTTTCGATTGTACACAAACGACCATAGTGAGTGTAGTGAACGTCACGAACCTCAAATCCTGCTCTTTCACGAGATAAACCTCCGGGCCCTAGTGCCGACAATCTACGCTTATGGGTAATTTCACTTAATGGATTTGTTTGATCCATAAATTGAGATAACTGATTCGTTCCGAAGAATGAATTAATTACCGATGATAATGTTTTAGCATTAATCAAATCAATTGGAGTGAACACCTCATTATCACGAACGTTCATACGCTCACGAATTGTTCTAGCCATACGAGCTAAACCAACACCGAACTGAGCATACAATTGCTCCCCTACTGTTCTTACTCTTCTGTTTGATAAGTGGTCAATATCATCCACATCCGCTTTTGAGTTAACTAACTCAATTAAGTAACGGATAATTGATATCATGTCTTCTCTTGTAAGAACCTTGATATCATTAGAGATATTAAGACCTAATTTTTTATTAATTCTGTAACGACCAACATCACCTAAATCATAACGCTTATCAGAGAAGAATAATTTATCAATTACTCCACGCGCTGTTTCTTCATCTGGTGG
>CAYPEC010000024.1:2382-5262 GCA_964409625.1 uncultured Bacteroidia bacterium
TTGATATCGGTAGTAAACTCTATCCAAGAACCTTTGAAAGGAATTACTCTTGCAGAATAAAGTTTAGTTCCGTTTGCGTGACGGCTTTGACCAAAGAAAACCCCTGGAGAACGGTGTAATTGTGATACCACAACTCTTTCAGCACCATTAATTACAAAAGTTCCTCTCGGAGTCATGTAAGGAATAGTACCTAAATATACATCCTGAACGATTGTTTCAAAATCTTCGTGCTCAGGGTCTGTACAATAAAGCTTTAATTTAGCTTTTAATGGTACACTGTGGGTTAAACCTCTTTCAATACACTCATCTATAGCGTATCTTGGTGGATCAATAAAATAATCAAGAAATTCCAACACGAAGTTGTTTCTTGAATCAGAAATAGGAAAGTTCTCTGCGAAAACTTTAAATAATCCTTCGTTTTTACGGTTTTCTGAAGTTGTTTCCAACTGCATGAATTCCTGAAAGGACTTTAACTGAATATCCAAAAAATCGGGATAATCAATAAGGCTTTTGCTTTTAGCGAAGCTTATTCTTTTGGGTTTTTTATTTTGAGCCAAGTTGGTCGGTTTTTAAGGGTTAATAATACGCTTTGAAAAATCAGGTTTTATCTTTTTAGGATAAAATACAAACTCGAATAGACCTTAGCATTACTGCTAGGTCTAAACAAGTTTATTGAGAATGAGTTTATTATTTAACTTCAACTTCTGCTCCTGCGTCTTCAAGTTGTTTCTTAATTTGCTCAGCTGTAGCTTTGTCAATTCCTTCTTTAATAGGTTTTGGTGCTCCATCTACTAAATCTTTAGCTTCTTTTAAGCCAAGACCTGTGATGTCCTTAACAACTTTAACAACTCCAAGCTTTGCTGCTCCTGCACTTTTAAGAATTACATCAAAAGTTGTTTTTTCTGCTACTGCTGCTCCTGCATCGCCTCCACCTGAAGACATAACTACTGCTGCTGCTGGCTCAATGCCATACTCGTCTTTTAGAATTTTAGCTAACTCATTAACGTCTTTTACCGACAAGTTAACTAATTGCTCTGCGAACGCTTTTAAATCTGCCATTTTATTGAATTTTAATTATTTGTTACTAGTTTAATTGATTCTGTTTTTGTTATAGATATTGTTTAATTTTCTGGTTGTACCTCTTCTTCTTTGCCTTTTCGGTTTAACAAAGCAGAGATAATATTTCTTGCTGGAGTTTGTAACATTCCAATGATTTCACCAATAACTTCATTCTTAGATTTCATTGATGCTAAGAATTCAAGTTGATTATCGCCTACATAAATAGTTTCTTCTACAAATGCAGATTTTAAAATCGGCTTATCATTTTTCTTACGAAACTCTTTAATCATTTTTGCTGGAGCACTTGCCGACTCAGAGAACAAAATTGCTGTTGAGCCAACAAGTGTTGGAATTAATTGTGCGTAATCTCTCCCTGTAGTTTTTTCCATGGCTTTTTGAAGCAATGAATTTTTTACCACATGCATCTTGATTTTTTTGCTAAAACAAATTCTCCTTAAAGAGCTTGTTTTTTCTGCAGTCAAGCTAGAAATATCGGTAACATAGAAATTAGGGTTGTTAGCCAACTGTTCTGTTAACGTTTCTATAACCTGTGTTTTTTCCTGTTTTGTCATTTTGATTTTTCGGTTTAACCGTTTTTATAAATAATTCTAAAGTCCTAAAGATTTTTTGTCAATTGTTACACTCGGGCTCATTGTGCTCGATATGTAAACACTCTTAACATAATCACCCTTTGCGGAAGCGGGCTTTAGCTTTATTATCGCCTGTAACAGCTCATTTGCGTTTTCTGCTATTTTGTTAGCATCAAAAGATGATTTTGCGCAAGCTGTGTGAATATGCCCTTGCTTATCAACTTTAAATTCTATTTTACCTGCCTTTGATTCAGTAACAGCTTTTCCTACTTCCATAGTTACTGTTCCTGTTTTAGGGTTTGGCATAAGTCCTCTAGGTCCTAGAACACGACCTAATGCTCCTACTTTACCCATAACACTAGGCATAGTAACGATAACATCTACATCTGTCCATCCACCTTTAATTTTTTCTATATACTCATCTAATCCAACATAATCAGCTCCTGCTGCTTTTGCTTCAGCTTCTTTATCAGCTGTAACAAGAGCAAGAACGCGAACCGATTTACCTGTTCCGTGAGGAAGGGTAACAGTTCCACGAACCATTTGGTTTGCTTTACGAGGGTCAACACCTAAGCGTATGCTTAAATCAACCGTTGAATCAAATTTTGTGTTTGTAATTTCTTTTACAATTTTAGCAGCATCAGCAATGTTATATTGCTTGTTGATATCAAATTTTGAAAGAGCTGCTTTTCTTTTTTTGGTCAGTTTTGCCATTTTAGTTTTGTTTTTCGATGTTCAAACGTTCTTATTTAAAAGAACTCCATCGTGTTTAAACAATTATTTACTTTATTTTAGAATGGTTTTTTACCATCTACGTTAACACCCATACTGCGAGCTGTTCCTGCAATCATGCTCATTGCTGATTCAACTGTAAAACAGTTCATATCAGGCATTTTATCATCTGCAATTTTTCTAATTTGCTCCCAGTTAATAGAACCCATCTTTTTACGGTTAGATTCTGCTGAACCAGCTTTAATCTTAGTTGCTTCAAGGATTTGAATCGCAACAGGAGGACGCTTAATAATAAACTCGAATGATTTATCACTATAAACAGTAATAATTACTGGTAGTACTTTCCCTGCTTGATCTTGAGTTCTAGCATTAAATTGCTTACAGAACTCCATAATGTTAACTCCTTTAGCACCTAATGCAGGTCCAATTGGGGGGGCTGGGTTAGCAGCGCCACCTTTTATCTGAAGTTTAACTAATGCACTTATTTCTTTTGCCATTT
>CAYPEC010000024.1:5362-11935 GCA_964409625.1 uncultured Bacteroidia bacterium
TACGACCAAAAATCTTCACCATCACTTTAAGCTTTTTCTTTTCTTCATTAATTTCTTCTATTGTACCTGTAAATGTATTGAATGGACCATTAATTACTTTAATGCTTTCCCCAACTACATAAGGGTTTACAATAGATGCATCTCCTTCTGCTAATTCATCTACCTTGCCTAAAATTCTATTTACTTCTGCTGTTCTCAATGGAACCGCCTCACCACCTTTAGATCCTAAAAATCCAATTACTCCTGTTATGTTTTTAATAACGTGAGGAACCTCTCCTACTAAAGCTGCTTCTATAAGAACGTATCCGGGAAAATAGTTTCTTTCTTTACTAACTTTTTTTCCATTTCTAATTTGATATACTTTTTCGGTTGGAATTAAAACTTGAGATACATAATCATTCAACTTCAGGCGACTAATTTCAACTTCAATATATTGCTTAATTTTCTTCTCCTGTCCGCTAATAGCACGAACAACATACCACTTTTTAACTACTTCCTTATTAGATACTTGAGCCATTTTTTCTAATGTAATAATTTAAGTTAAAAAATTTGATAAAACATCTCCATTAATTTATTAAAACCGCTGTCCATTAAAAACACAACGATTGACATAATTAATGAAGCAACTAAAACAACTACGGCACTTTCTTGAAGTTCACTCCAAGTAGGCCATGAAACTTTATTTACAAGTTCGTTTGTTGTTTCTTCTATGTATGTTCTTATTCTATTCATTATTCTATTTTTGCACGGGCGCCTGGGCTCGAACCAAGATCAACGGTTTTGGAGACCGCTATTCTACCATTGAACTACGCCCGTTTGTTCCTAATTCAGGTACCCGAGATATTAGAATGGAGTTGAGTAATCAACTCCATTCCTACATCTTTATTATTTTATAATTTCAGTTACCTGACCAGCTCCTACTGTTCTTCCACCCTCACGGATAGCGAAACGAAGACCTTTATCCATAGCTACAGGTACAATTAATTTTACAGTAATTGTAACGTTATCGCCAGGCATAACCATTTCTCTTCCTGAAGGAAGATCAATTTCTCCTGTTACGTCTGTAGTTCTTAAGTAGAACTGAGGACGATATTTATTATGGAATGGAGTGTGACGTCCACCTTCTTCTTTCTTCAATACATAAATCTCAGCTTTAAACTCTGTATGTGGAGTAATTGAACCTGGCTTCGCGATAACCATACCTCTCCAAATGTCTTTTTTATCAACACCTCTAAGAAGTAATCCTACGTTATCTCCAGCCTCACCTCTATCAAGAAGCTTACGAAACATTTCAACTCCTGTAATAACAGTTTTCAATTTTTCTTCGCGCATACCAACAATTTCCATCTCTTCTCCTACGTTACAAACTCCTGTTTCGATACGACCTGTAGCAACAGTTCCACGACCTGTAATTGAGAACACGTCCTCAACCGGCATCAAGAAAGGTTTTTCAACCTGACGTGGAGGAATTGGAATAAATGAATCAACTGCATCCATCAATTCCATAATTTTAGGAACCCATGCAGCATCATTATTCAACCCACCTAATGCAGATCCACGAATAATAGGAGTATTAGCTCCATCAAATTGATAGAACGTTAACAAATCGCGAATTTCCATTTCAACAAGGTCTAACAATTCAGGATCTTCAACCATGTCAACTTTGTTCATGAAAACAACAATTTTAGGAACGCCTACCTGACGAGCCAAAAGAATATGTTCACGAGTTTGAGGCATAGGACCATCGGTAGCAGCAACCACTAATATAGCACCGTCCATCTGAGCAGCACCTGTAACCATGTTCTTTACATAGTCAGCGTGTCCTGGACAGTCAACGTGAGCATAGTGACGATTAGCAGTAGAGTATTCTACGTGAGATGTATTGATTGTAATACCTCTCTCTTTTTCTTCAGGAGCATTATCAATTGAAGAAAAGTCTCTTACTTCTGCCCATCCTTTTGATGCAAGTACGGTAGTAATTGCAGCAGTTAATGTTGTTTTACCGTGGTCTACGTGACCAATAGTTCCGATGTTTACGTGTGGTTTGGAACGGTCGAATTTTTCTTTGTTAGCCATAGCTATATTTTTTAGATTATTTAGTTTTTACTTGTTTCTATTTTATTCTTACTTTTTTCAATTTCAATTTTAAAGAGCCATTGAGGAGAATCGAACTCTCGACCTCTTCCTTACCAAGGAAGTGCTCTACCACTGAGCTACAACGGCTTAGTTAAAGCTTTTTCGTTATAGCTCTTTCGCTTTAAATTAAAGAGCGGAAGACCGGGCTCGAACCGGCCACCCTCAGCTTGGAAGGCTGATGCTCTACCAAATGAGCTACTTCCGCTTTTATTATTTTAAAGAACTTCAACTTCACTATATTCAAAAAACCATTTCGGTTTTAATTCACTTTGTGGGGACAGGTGGATTTGAACCACCGAAGATTTCTCAGCAGATTTACAGTCTGCCCCATTTGGCCACTCTGGTATGTCCCCTGCCTACTTTTCAATTTGCATGAGCCGAAGAAGGGATTCGAACCCCCGACCTGCTGATTACAAATCAGCTGCTCTACCAGCTGAGCTACTTCGGCCTGAAACCCTTATTCAATGCCTAAAAGAACGATACTTACTACAAATAAAAAAGCACACCTTTCTTGAAAAAGGACTGCAAATGTAGAAAACATTTAGTTAATACAAAAAAATAATTTTCCACTTTTCGTGAAAAAAGCAAGTTAATACGGTAACAACCTGATTAACAAAAGGAGAAAATGAATTAAAGTCCTTTAGACTTTTCCTTATGACGCTTGATTTGATGAGCTAATGCATCTAAACTTTCATCAACGGATTTTTCGAATGACTTGGATTGGCGCTTCACAAACAAATCATTGCCCGGTATCTTAATTTTTATTTCTGCTACTTTATTGTCTGCGCTGCTTGATTTATCGAGCTTTAGGATAACATCGCTTGAAATAATTTTATCGTGAAAATGTGAAAGTTTAGATACTTTTTCGTTTACAAAGTCTATTAATTTTTGATCTGCATCAAAATGAATTGATTGAATTCTTGTTTCCATAGTTATTGTTTTAAAAATTTAATTTATATTCTCTACGCCTTGGGATGTGCCTGTTTGTGAACTTTTTTTAATTTTTCTATCGTATTGTGTGTGTAAATTTGGGTAGCCGATAAATTTGCATGACCCAAAAGCTCTTTTATCGCATTTAAGTCAGCTCCATTATTAAGCATGTGGGTAGCAAAAGTATGCCTCAAAACGTGTGGACTTTTTTTATCAACCGTTGTTACTAATGCAAGGTACTTGTGCACCATATTGTAAACAAGTTTCGGATAAAGTTTCTTGCCATTCGACAAAACGAATAAAAATTCTTGATTGACTTCAAACAATTTTGCTTTCGCGCTCATGTATTTTTCAATTTCACTTTTCAAGGAAATAGTAATCGGAATTATTCTTTCCTTGTTTCGCTTACCCATAACCTTTATAGTTAACGAAGATAAATCAATATTATTATTTTTCAGATTAATTAATTCTGACAAACGTATTCCGGTTGAATAAAACAGTTCAATTATCAACTTGTTTCTAACTCCATCAAATGTAATATCGAAAAAATCAGTATCGAGCAAAGCATCCATCTTTCTTTGTTCTACAAATACAGGTAAGCGTTTCGATTGTTTTGGAGATTGTATTTTTTGAGTAGGATTTACTTTGATTACATTTTCTCGAATCAAAAATTTATAAAATGTTTTTAAAGAAGTTATTTTTCTGTTTACTGAACGAGGAGAAATGCCTTTATCCATCATTTCTACAATCCATGATCGAATAAATACATGGTTCGCTTCTGTTAAATCGGAAATTGAATATGCTGCTTTTAGATAGTCTGAAAACTGCTTTAAATCTAACTCGTAAGCTATTACAGTATGAGGAGATAGTCGCTTTTCAAACTTGATGTAATCTAGAAATTTTGAAACAGGCATAGGGGAATGTTGTATTGTCTTTTACGCTAATGGTTGCGGAAAGTTATGAAAACAAAAAATCCCGTACCGATAAGTCGGAGCGGGATTTAAATATATAAAGACATTTATAATTATGCTTCAGCGTCTCTTAGAAGCTTAGTTACATAAATTGCATGCTTAATTTCTTCTCTTCTTTTTACAGATGGCTTAGTAAATTTTTGGCGTTCACGCAATTGCTTTACAACACCTGTTTTTTCAAACTTCTTCTTAATTTTTTTAAGAGATTTTTCTACTGTCTCACCTTCTTTTACTTGAACTAATAACATTGTTTTAATTTTTAAATTGGAGTGCAAAGATATACTTTTTTTTAATTGTACAAATTTTTTATCATTTTTCTAACTCAACCAAGCTTATTCTCTTATCCCCTGCCGCAACAGCTAATTTTCCTTTCCTCGCCTTTCTAAGAACATGGAAAGATTTTTCGCTTGTAAAAGGTTTCCAGTTTTTTCCTGCATCATATGAAATATCTGCTCCTCCGGGTCCAATAGCAATTACAATACTATTTGTTATAAATTCAACACATTCTCTATAACCTCCTGTAGGGCTTAAAGGAAAAACCCAGTTCTTACCAGAATCATTTGTATAAAAAACATGATTTGTTTTTAACCTTCCTTTCAAAAAATCTCCACCAACAACAATCCCATTTTTAGAATTGAGAAAAGCTACAGAAAAAATGCCTGTGCTGCTTTCCCCTTGAATTATTGGCACTTTAAGTTCATTCCATTTTTCTCCTTTATTGTTCGAAATTAATAGTCGTGATACTTTTCCACCTGTTGCAATTATTATTTTTTTCTTACCATAACACCTAATGCCTGTTCCACTTGCGGCAAAGGATGCCTCACCTTCTGATAAAATTGGTCGGCTTTGTTCCGAAAATTCTTGCCAAGTATTTCCTCCATCTTTCGTTTTTACTAATAACATTTTACCTTTTATTGGATCTCCATAAATAACCCCCTCTTTATTACTCCAAAAATCCACACCATCAAAAAAAGCGGACGAATCTTTGTTTTCATATACCACCTGCCAATTATTTCCTGCATCAGTTGTGCGAAGTATATATGCTGGAGAACCAGCATTCGCAATGATTGCAGATTTATTATCAAAAGCAAATAAAGAACGAAAATCTAATTTTTCAAATCCTTTTACTCTTTTGAAACTCCAATTATTTCCTCCATCTGTAGAAATTCCAACTGTTCCTTTTGTTCCACTAATCCACACTATACTATCATCAATAACAGAAAGTCCTCTGAAAGAAATAACTGAATCAACAGGAATGTTTTTTAAATGATATTCTTGAGAAAAAGAAAGTTTAGAAACGATAGATAAAAACAGGATTATTTTTTTCATATTGATAGAAGCAATTTATTTTAATTTGAAAACAATTGCTACTGAAAAATTTATGGTTGTAATCGTTTGTGAAAAATTATATACATCTGAATAACCAAAATTAGTAGTGGTTTTAACTCCTGTAAATGTTGGCTTTGACGCAGTGTAGTCAAGGTTAAAAGCCACGCACGTTTTTCATTTTTGTTATATTTAATTCCAGCTCCTATCAAAAAAGATGATGAATATCCCCTAACAGAAGATATTTCTATAATTGGTCCATTAAAACCATAATCTGTTTTTATAGTAATTTTTGGAGAATTAGAATTCGCAAATCCAATCATCGCTTTACCTTCAAAGAAAAATTTATTTTTAGAATCAAGTTCAAAACTTCCAATTCCTCCTATCAAAAAACTTGAATTCCCCCAACCATCAGATTCAACAAACCATTGAGCTATTGGCAAATTTGCACTATAATAATTTTTAATCGCATTCACATTCAGCGGATTATTTTGTCCTCTTATGGTTGAGCTTATTCCCCAATTAGAATTTATCATATAGGTAAATGAAAGATCAAAAACAGCACCTGTAGATGCAAGACCCGACTTCGGATCATTTACATTACTACTAGCAAAATCACCAGTAGGTGCACAAAAACCTAAACTGATTGAAAGTATTTTTTTTCTTTCTTGAGTCGGCTCTGTAATTTGTTTAGGCGGAAAATAATCTTGTGCGAATGAAGCAAATGTTGATAAAAAGAAAGCTGCGAGAAGAAATTTATTTTTCATTCTTTTAGATTTTAATTTCATTTCGACTTTTTCCAAGTCTTATAAATATCTTGTTGCTTAGGTCTATTAGCTTCAATTTCGCGAAGTGGGTCACATTCTTTTAATGTTGCTTTGCAATCGGCAGGTAATTGTTGATAGAGTTTTGTTCCTTGTGTTTTCCATTCAATCATTTCATCCGAAACATCTTTTACAATTTTTGCTGGATTACCAACCACTACTTTTCTTTCAGGAATAACAGTATTTGCAGGAACAAAGCACAAAGCACCAATAATGCAATTATCACCAATCACAACATCATCCATAATTACAGCATTCATTCCTACTAAAACATTTTTACCAATTGTACCTCCGTGAATAATTGCTCCGTGACCAATGTGTGCAGATTCTTTTAATAAAACTGTAGTTCCTGGAAACATATGAATTGTACAGTTCTCCTGAACATT
>CAYPEC010000025.1:0-3778 GCA_964409625.1 uncultured Bacteroidia bacterium
AGGGCTTTTTCACAAATAAAACAGATTGAAAATTATCTTCCCCAGTTACCACCACCTCTTGAGTTCATTACTTCCTCTAAAGTTTTCTCTTGATATCCTTCAGTAGAAGGGTTAAATACAGAAGCGTTTTGTTCAGTTAAATCAACTTTTTTAACTCTCATTATCATAGTAATTCCATTGTCCATAGCAGTAGATGATTCCATTAATAATCCTTTTAATCCTTTGAAATCTGTTCTTCCATATCTTGATGTAGGTGGAACTAACTCTTCGGAATAAAATACGGTAGTTACCATTTCTTCACCGTCTTTATTTTCAGTAGTTATTTCAGCTTTTTTGCATTTATATCCTGCAATTTCTTTTGTTTCGTCAATGTATTTGATAACAGGGTCAGGTGTGTTGCCACTCATTCTTTTGCTTTCATCATCGGTAATTTTGTAAACAAATTTATTTCCCATCATGTTGCTCATTACCATTGCAGACTTAGCATTTAAATCAGAAACGGTGGTAATTTGCCCAAAACCCATGTTCATATCTGAACGAGATTTTTCTTTAGAGATATACATGGTCATTTCGCTGTTCTGCATATACATGGCATACTCTTGAGGAACATTTTCGTATTTTATTTCATAGTCTATTTTTCCTATAAGTGGCTTTTGTGCATAGCTTGATGCTGAGATAAGCAATGCTGATAAAAGTGCAAGTGTTTTTTTCATGGTGTGATTGTTTTTTTATTTTTGCGAAAGCATTCTCAAATGTTAAGCCAAAAATTAATCAAATGCTTGAAACATTTCATCTAACTCTTTTTGCGAAACTTCCTTGTAGTCTTTGGGGCTTTCGAAAGTAGCATCGTCCACCTCAATTTTGTTTACTGTTTTAGCTGTAAATTTCATTTCCATTCCATATTTATCTACTTGGTATTCCATCAGCACTCCATCAATTTGCTTGAAAGGAGAGTTCCAGTTTGCATCAGCAATTTTAATAGCATCAGTGTAATAGATAGAAAAGGGTGGGTGAGAGTTGTCGTTGAATTTTACTATTGCTTTTTTACATTTGTATCCTGCAATTTCTTTCGTTTCGGTTGTTTGTTCAATAGTAATAGCAGGCATTTTAGCAACTTCTTTTTCTATAGCCTGAGAATCGAACACATGAAACACTTTTTTGTTTAGAAGTTTTACTGTTTGTGTAAGTGTTTTTGTTTCGGGGTTAGAAATAACAGTTGTAAAAAATAAACCCATCCCTGCTGAAATTTCCATACAGGTTTTGTCATCCTTGTATTTTAAACTCATTTTGCTTGGGGCAAGCGATGCCATAGGATTGTTAGCATCAATAGGTGCAGCATCGTATTCAATTACCCCTTCGTGTGAGCCACCAATTTTATCGCATGAAGAAAGGGTAAAGAAAAATGAAATAGACAGAGCAAGAAATATTTTTTTCATAAACGATTCTGGAGTTCTTTTTTTGCCGCTATCTATTAATTTATAATAAAGAATATCACAAATATAAAACTTTTCCATTACCAAAGATGATTAGAAATTATCCTCTTGAAAACTTTTAATATCCCAAAGTTTTGAGCATGGATTTATAACTCTGTTCTTTTGCGAATAGTTTTGTGGTTAGTTCTCCATCTTTATCTCTATCAATAATAACATGTTTGGGTGCTGGTATCAAGCAATGTTGAATTCCTCCATATCCGCTTAATGATTCTTGATAAGCTCCTGTATGAAAGAAGCCAAGGTACAAAGGCGTTTTTTCATCTCTGTTTACTTTTGGTAAAAATACTTGGTTGGCATGTGCTTCTGAATTGTAATAATCTAAACTATCGCAAGTTTGTCCACCTAGGTTAACGCGTTGGTAATTTTTGTCCCAAGAGTTTATAGCAAGCAATATAAATCGTTGGTTGATGCCCCAAGTGTCAGGTAGGGTGGTGATGAAAGAACTATCAATCATATACCATCTTTCACGGTCGTTTTGTAATTTTTGGTCAACTACAGAGTAGATGGTTGCACCGCTTTCGCCAACTGTAAATGAGCCAAACTCAGTAAAAATATTTGGTTCTGGAATATCATTTTGGTCACAAAAGCTTTTTATTTGTGAAATAACTTCTTCAATCATGTATTCATAATCGTATTCAAATCCTAAAGAAGTCTTGATTGGCAAACCTCCTCCTATGTTCAAGGAATCTAATTCAGGGCAAATTTTCTTCAAGTCATAATATACTTTCATGCATTTTGCAAGTTCTGTCCAGTAGTAAATAGTATCTTTTATTCCTGTGCTGATAAAGAAGTGAAGCATCTTTAGTTCAAACTTTGGATTGTTCTGTATTTTCTCTTTATAGAAATCAACAATATCCTTGTATCTAATGCCTAATCGGGATGTGTAGAACTCTGCTGATGCCTCTTCTTCGGATGCTATTCTTATCCCAAGCTTACATTTGTTTTTGTTGTGTTTTTTGTAATAGTCGAGTTCTCCAATGTTATCAAGTACCGGGATTACATTTTTAAATCCTTCGTTTACTAAATCCGAAACAAAGTCTTGGTATTGCTCACGCTTGTAACCATTGCAAACAATAATGGTGTCTTTGTTGATTTTGTTTTTTTTGTGAAGTTCTCTTATAATTGGAATATCAAATGCAGATGAAGTTTCAAGATGAACATCATTCTTTAAAACCTCATCCAAAATAAATGCAAAGTGAGAGCTTTTGGTACAATAGCAATAGGTGTAAGTGCCTTTGTAGTCTGCCTTTGCCATCGCTACATTGAACAGTTTTTTTGCTTTTTGTATCTGTTGTCCTATTTTTGGCAAGTAAGTTATTTTTAAAGGGGTTCCATATTGCTTGATAATATCCATTAAGGAAATATCATTAAAATAGAGTTCGTTATCGCTCACTTTGAACTCTTCTTGAGGGAAATTGAATGTTTGTTCAATTAAATTTTGGTATGTTTTTTCCATTGTAAGTAAGTTGGATTGGTATTTTTTTGCAAATGTAAGTAACTTGGATGATAAAAATACAGCTAAACAGAAATTTTTAAAATGTTTTTAACACATTGTGAGGGGCTTTCGAGTATCTTTGCAGCCGAATTAAAAGCGCATAGCGTATGAAAAATTTAAAATTAATAGAAGTCAAATCGGAGATTGGTGCAGGAACAAGGGGAGCGAGTATGGGTATTGATGCTGTGAAAATTGCAGCTTTAGACTTTGGTAGCTCATTTTTTAAGAAATACAAGTCTATAGAGGTTCCAACAGAAAATAGATTACTTCTTGAGCCAGTTGTTCACGATTATGCCAAGAGAATTAAAGGTGTTTATACTGTTTGCGAAAGAGTAGCAAAGGAGGTTGAAAAGCAATTCAATAGCGGGAAAGAGGTTTTTCCTATTGTTTTGGCAGGCGACCACAGTACTGCAGCAGGAACAATAGCAGGAATTAAAATGGCTAACCCAGGCAAACGCCTTGGTGTTATCTGGATTGATGCTCATGCTGATTTGCATTCTCCTTTTACAACACCTTCGGGTAATATGCACGGAATGACTTTGTCTGCTGTGCTTGGCGAAGACAATGCGGAACAAGGAACAAACAAATTAGATGAGGAAACAGCTGAATATTGGAGTAAAATGAAGAATTTAGGTGGCGTTTCTCCTAAGATAAACTACAACGACCTTATTTACATCGCCCTAAGGGATATTGAACCGCAGGAAGATTATCTAATCAAAAAGAATAAAATAAAGGTGTTTCCCGTATCGGAAGTGAGAAGAAAAGCAGTAGAAAGGATTGCGATTGAGTC
>CAYPEC010000025.1:3878-11357 GCA_964409625.1 uncultured Bacteroidia bacterium
ATTGAGGGCATTTTAGCTGAGTTAGTTTCGGAAGCATTAGTATCATTATACAATCATAAAGTAGAGCCAAGCTCGGTAGCATTCCAAAAGACAAACCAGGAGTTTGAAGGTGATTTAACTTTAGTGGTGTTTCCTTATGTGAGAGTTTCCAAAAAATCTCCTGAAGAAACCGCAAAGCAAATAGGGGAGTTTTTAGTTAAAAATAAAGAAACAATTGAAGGATATAATGTAGTTAAAGGGTTTCTTAATTTGGTTGTTAATAAATCATTGTATTTCAATTATTTTAATAATGTTTTAAGTAAGGGATTTGAGATTTCAAAAACAGGTAGAACGGTGATGGTAGAATATTCTTCTCCAAACACGAATAAACCACTTCATTTAGGACATGTTAGAAACAACCTTTTAGGTTACTCAGTTTCCAATATTTTAAAAGCTGCCGGAAATGAAGTTCTCAAAACCAATATTGTAAACGATAGAGGTATTCATATTTGTAAATCCATGTTGGCTTGGCAAAAGTGGGGAAATGGCGAAACGCCTCAGTCTTCAGGTATAAAAGGCGACCACTTGGTAGGAAAGTATTATGTGGAGTTTGATAAACATTATAAGTCCCAAATCTCTCTTCTCAAATCTCAAAATCTATCTGAAGCAGATGCTGAAAAGCAAGCTCCGTTGATGTTAGAAGCGAAAGAAATGCTTCGTAAGTGGGAGGCAGGAGATAAAGAAGTTATAGATCTTTGGAAGACTATGAATGGTTGGGTGTATGAAGGTTTTGCCGAATCATATAAAAAACTTGGGGTTGACTTTGATAAAATCTATTACGAATCCGACACTTATATATTAGGAAAAAGCACCGTAGAAGAAGGTTTAGCAAAAGGGGTGTTCAAGAAAAGAGCAGATAATTCAGTTTACATTGATCTTACGCAAGATGGATTGGATGAAAAAACACTTCTTCGTGCCGATGGAACTTCTGTTTACATTACTCAAGATATTGGTACAGCTATCGAAAGATTTAAGGAATTCCCGAATCTAAACCAGTTGATTTATACAGTTGGTAACGAACAAGACTATCATTTTAAGGTACTTTTCCTCATACTTAAGAAACTTGGATACAAATGGGCTGAGGAATGTTATCATCTTTCTTATGGTATGGTTGAGTTACCTGAAGGTAAAATGAAATCGAGAGAAGGTACTGTGGTAGATGCGGATGATTTGATCGATGAGATGATACAAACAGCAAAGGAAACTACAGAAGAGTTAGGGAAAATTGAAGGGTTTACAAAGGAAGAAGCTGAAAATCTATACAGAATAATAGGAATGGGAGCTTTGAAGTATTTTATGCTTAAAGTTGACCCAAAAAAGAAAATGCTTTTTAATCCGAAAGAAAGTATTGATTTTAATGGTAACACAGGACCTTTTATACAATATACACACGCAAGAATATGTTCGGTTTTAAAAAAAGCTTCGTCATTGCGAGCCGAAGGCGAAGCAATCCCAACAAATGCAGAGATTGCTTCGTCCCTAATAGGGACTCGCAATGACGCTGCGATAAATCCAAAAGAAAAAGAATTATTGAAGTTGATTTATGATTACACTAAAACCGTAAAAGAGGCAGCAAAACAATATTCCCCTGCTGTTATTGCTAACTACACGTATGAAGTTGCAAAAGCATACAATCAGTTTTATCACGATACTCAAATTTTGAAAGAAGAGAACGAAAATCTTCGAAATTTCCGCTTGGCGCTTTCCAAGCAAATAGCCAATATTATTAAGTCTTCCATGAATTTATTAGGAATTGAAGTTCCTGAGAAAATGTAACGTTTTTAATAAAATTTTTGTTTTTCTATTCAGATTTTTTCAATCTTTACTCAAAATAATTTAGTGTGAAGAGTTGGTTTAAAAATCTATGGTTTAAAATTTCTCATGTTGGGGTTTTTCAGCAAACTCAATCATCTGAGCTTATCAGAATCATACTTCTTACTAATCAATTTACTTTTATAAGTATTGTAGGGCTTATTCTGGGCGGAGTTCAGAATTTCTTAAATGGCAATTACATTGAAAGTTTAATTGTTGAGTGTTCCTCATTTGTTCTTATCTCTGTATTTCTGCTCAATGAAAGAGGAAGCTATAGAACAGCCCGCTTCATCCTTTTTATGTCTTTAAACTTATTGGTGTTCCTTTTTTCCTCTTTTTGGGGTTCCGAAAGCGGACTTTACCTGCACTACTTCCCAATTATTTTGGCTATTGCCTTTATGTTTAGCGGTACCAATAGAATATCCATGATTACTTATTTAGCAATGACTTTATTTTTTATTACTATTCTTTTACTAACAGATTTTTCATTGTTTAAAGATTTTGATATTACTCAAGAAGAATTAAAGTCTCTTTTTAGCTATAATATTGCGAGCAGTTCAGTGGAACTTGCATTTTTTATGAATGTTATAAACTCTATCAATATAAAGCAGCGCGAAACCTACGAACTGCGGATACAAGAAAGAAATTTTGCAGAAGGGAAAATAAAATCTGCACTGAAAGAAAAAGAAATTTTGTTGGCAGAGGTTCATCACAGGGTAAAAAACAATTTGGCTGTAATAACAAGCTTAGTAAACATTCAGATGCATGGAATTCAAGAGCCAGATACGAGAGAAATACTCAATGAAATTCGAAATCGCGTAATGTCCATGTCGCTTATTCACAATAAACTTTATCATACCAACACACTTTCGGATATAGATTTTAGCGATTATATAAAAGATTTAGTTGCTGAAATTCAAAGTTCTTATCCTGATTCATCTGCTGATATTGATGTGGAGATAGAAGCATTGCCTGTGCATATGGATGTAACGCATGCTATTCCATGTGGATTAATTTTAAATGAAGTGCTTTCGAATATTTATAAGCATGCTTTTAAAGGAAGAAATGAAGGAATAATAAAAATTGACTTTTTAAAAGAGAATGAAAAATTTATTCTTCGTGTAAAAGACAATGGAGTAGGGTTTGAGCCAAAAGAAATTTCTCCAGATTACGTTTCTTTAGGGATGACGATTATCGAATCGCTTACCGAACAGCTTGATGGTAAATCAAGTTTTGTAAAGGATAATGGAACTCTGTTCACGCTTTCCTTCTAAACAATTAAGCCATCTTTCATTACCAACTTTCTATCGCTCATAGAAGCCAATTGTTCGTTGTGCGTAACGATTACAAATGTTTGATTGAACTTTTCGCGCAGCGTAAAAAATAAGTTGTGAAGTTCTTTCGCATTTGCCGAATCTAAATTTCCTGATGGTTCATCAGCAAATATTACAGAAGGATTATTTATTAAAGCTCTCGCAACTGCCACTCTTTGTTGTTCTCCGCCTGATAGTTCAGAAGGTTTGTGCTCTGCTCTGCTTTCAAGTCCTAGAAAAGATAAAAGTTCATTTGCTCGTTTTTCAGCTTCTACTTTTGAAGTTTTAGCAATAAAAGCGGGAATGCAAATATTTTCAAGAGCTGTGAACTCAGGCAAAAGATGATGAAACTGAAAAATAAATCCAATATTTTTGTTTCGGAATGCAGAAAGTTTTTTTTCGTTTAAAGATGAAATGTTTTGCTGATTGATTGAAACAGTTCCTGAATCAGCTTTATCGAGTGTACCAAGAATTTGCAAAAGCGTAGTTTTCCCTGCACCTGATGCACCAACAATGCTCACAATCTCACCTTGATTAATAGTAACATTCACTCCCTTCAGTACTTGAAGATTGCCGTATGATTTATAGATGTTTTCTGCTGTAATCATGCAGAGGCAAAGATATTGTTATTTCTTTTTCTTTTTAAAGATGCTATTGTAATCTATAAAATAAAGCAGTTTTATAGATATGCTATTGGTTTGTGGTGATTGAATAACATCATTAATGTTTTTACCAAACGATTTGGTTGTAATGATATCTTCGGTTGCAATAGCATTTTTATAAGTAATCAGTAATGAACTTCCAGGTGATATAATCCAAGAATAAACCAAATCAATATTAAAAAAGTTAGAATTAAAATCGTTAATGTCCGTGTAGCTGTCTGTTTTGGATAATCTTCCATTTTCAAGTAATGTAAAATATTGAAAGTATTTTCCTGTGCTCCAATAATGACGCGCATTTAGTGATAATCCTGTATTGTGGCTAAATAAATATTTTGCAGTTAGCGTGTTGGTTATGGTGTAAAGTTTTCTTGCTCCGAAAACGATATTTCCGAATTCGTCTATGTTGTTATAAAAAGAACCAGCATTGTATGGGTCAAATCCATATTCATTTTTAAGATTGAAAGATAGTTTATCATTTACTCTTACTAAAAATCCTAATTCCATCCCATAACCTTGTAGTGTAGGGAAATTATTATTATTGTTTTGGTAGAAATTTCCTGTATTAACAGAAGCATCCACAGCTATTTTTTTTCTGTAGTCAGAGCTTAATCCAGCAAATCCAAAATAGTAAGGAGTTGTTTCGTATATAAATCCATCATGTCTCGCTTCAAAATAATCATACGCAGGAGCTACTTGAGTTCCTCCGCCAAAGAAAAAAGCAAAAAAGCTTTTTGTTAAAAGAAAGGAATTAATATTGATATTATTTCCAGTCATTTTTTTTGTTTCGTAATGGTGTGTGTAACCTGCTTCGATATTAATGTTTGAGCGAATAAGATTTTTATAGGGCCTTAACAAGCGGTATCGCACATAGCCATCATACGTTACTAAGCTGTTGAGATGGAAAAAACCCATATCCATAGCATAAAATTTATTGTCTTTAACATCATGCCCTAAGCCATATTCAAAGTTGCCGCCTAATTTGTTTACATCAATGGTATATTTATATCCAAGTATGTTTTTTTTTGCAGTGCCGATTTCATCTCTTCTATGTAACTGGCTCATTGCTCCGCTTGCAATAAATTGAAAAGTATTTTTTTTGTTTTTTAAATCAACCCCAGCTCCAGTAACATTAGAATCATCCCAATCTTTACTTCTCGAAACATTAGTGTTGATAAGATATACAGATGAAGCATTTTTTAGTTGTTGGTCTAAAACTAAAACATTGTAATTGGTAAGTGGTTCGGTTAATATTTTGTTTTCATTTCCTGTACTGTCTTTAATTACCGCATACATATTATCCGTTAAGGCATTGAAAAAACCAATTCCAAGTCCTCCATTCGTTCTTCCTGAAAGCTTAGTAGCATTAAGTAATTTTGCTTGCGAAGGATTTTTGATGATTTCGTCTTTTGCCCCAATTAAATATGGAACATCATAGAAAAGAGTAGGGGTTCTTCCAATTCTTCTTGAATAAAATAAATTGTCTTTGTCAAATAGTTCAACAGCTTCTTTGAAGAAAGGTCTGTTCTCTTCAAAAATTACTTCTTGATAACTTATGTTTTTTACTTTTTTATCGGATTGTACTTGACCAAAGTCAGGAAACAAGGTCATATCAAGCGTAAACTTATCATCTATTCCATATTTAATATCGGCTCCTGCGCTATATGAATAATTGTTTGCGTATGTAGCTGTTCCATCTTCTCTATAGGCAGGAGTGTTTTCGGCATAACCCGAAACATAAGGGGTAAGAGACAAACGAATGGGCGTTTTTATATCTTTTAATCCTTTTAATTTTCCAAATAATGAAAGCGGATTTGGATTTTCGGGAGGTAATAAAACCCAGTCATCTTCTTCGCGAAATCTTCTTACCTCTCTTCTAAAATGCAATCCCCAAATTTGTTCCTGAACACTCGGAAAACGAATTGCGAAATAGGGAATTTTCATTTCAGCAACCCATCCTTTTTCATTTATTTTTGCGGCACTCCACCATACTGCATCAAATTTTTCATCGCTAAATTTAAAATCTTGCTGAACTCCCGAAGCCCTTACTCCGAAAACAAATCCGTCTTGTGCCAAGTTGTAACAATCAAACCCAACTCCAAAAAAATCGGCATTCAAATCATCATCGTCTCTAAGTCCAAGTTGTGTTAAAATGCTGTCAGGATGGTCATCATACATCATAGCAGCAATGTAGATTGCATAATCGTCATAAATAATTTTCACTTCAGTTTTATATCGTGCATTAGCTCCAAAATCGGGAAGATTTTGTTTAAAGCCATCAGCGATAGGAGCGTTTTTCCATTCTTCTTCATCCAGTATCCCATCAATTTTCGGTGCTTTTTCAACACGAATAGCTTGTAGCACTTTAGTGCTATCAGCTCCCAAAGCGCCAAATGACAATAAAAACAATAATATGTAGGCGTGTTTTTTCAAATCGAGCAAATGTAAAATAAAATGAAAAGCTAAAATGTTAAATTATACTAACGGCAATAAGAGAGGATGAATCTTCTTGTTTAGAAAGATTAAATTTCAATCGGCTTTATATTCGATTTCTTTTTGAAATAGGCAATGCTTCGGTTTACTACTATAATACCTATTACAGCAGGTAAAATAAAATCGAGAACCGTGTTGTGAAAAACTTGCTGAACAGCAGTGAAAGCTCCTATTGCTGTGATGTAAGAAAATTGCATTCGGCTTAAATGATTTACATACCAATTCATTTTTCCGTAATCATTTTTAAAAACTTTTTTATTGAAAATGTAATGCAATACATCTCTGCCTACTACAAACAAATAAAGCAATGCAAAGAAAGAAGAGATAATAGCAAAGGAGTAGTTCTGTTTGATGATTAATGCAATGGTAGCATAAATTAAAAACAATACAATGGTTCCGGCAACGCCTACAATAATTTTATCAATAGCTGTAAATGGGTTTCCTTTTAAGACAGCAGCCCGAATACCTGTAACACTTAAGTAAAAACCAAGTAATACAATGGCTACAATAACAATAGAGCCAATGTAATATCCAGTTATTAAAATTCCTACCCATGCAATTAAATAAGTATAGCCAATATATTGATGAAGCTTTCCTCCTTTTTTTAGTGCAAATTGTAAAATACCTGTAATGAAAATAATTAACCCTAAAATGCCATGGATAGCTGCAACAGTTGAGTAGTATGGGTCTATGTCAGTCATTATTTCCAACCTTTATTTTTTTTCAAAGTGATGATATGTGCTAAGTGATGATTGCAGTGCCAAGCATACATTCCTGTATTTTGGTCTAAGCGATAAGTTATTCCATATTGAGGATGCACAAAAGTTCTCTGTAATTGTTCTTTTGTAAGTGTGTTGAGTATTGCAGTCCATCTGCTGTGTATGCCTTCAATCATTTTTAATGCGGATTCAATGGGCATGGTTTTGCTATCGGCAAGTTCAGCCCATTTGGCTTCCATGTATGGTTTTATGGTTGGGTTTTCTTCTGTTAATGTAAGTTTTATTCGCATTAAACTATTCATGTGGCTATCGGCACAATGATTTACAACTTGCCTGATTGTCCAGCCATCAGGGCGGTAGGGAGTATCGAGTTGTGAATCGTTTAATGTTTCAACTTCTTTTCTGATTTTGTTTGGGAAAGCAGCAATAACCGAAATATAGCTT
>CAYPEC010000026.1:0-2345 GCA_964409625.1 uncultured Bacteroidia bacterium
TGAAATGAAAAAGCAATTGAAGAGATTATCTCTTGTCATATCACTAATACTCTTTCAAGCATCCTTTGCTCAGTCATTTTTATTGTCAAAAAATAACGATACGATAAATAAAATTGATGCAAGCGGACTTCGCCAAGGAAAGTGGGTTATCACCAACGAAGTTAAAAAACTGCCTGATTATCCGGAGTCCGCAAAGGTTGAAGAAGGATTGTACACAGATAATAAAAAAACGGGTATTTGGACAGAATATTACCCTAATGGTAGCCTAAAAAGTAAAATCACATTTGAAAATAACCGAGCGAATGGTTACATGATTATGTATAATCAGAATGGTAAAATACGCGAAGAAGGAACTTGGAAAGCGGGTCGTTGGGTTGGTAAATATAAACTCTATTTCGATAATGGAGAAGTACAACATGAGTGGAACCATAATGTTTCTGGAAAAAGAGAAGGAGTTCAAAAATATTATTATGACAATGGTCAAGTGATGATTGAAGGTGATTGGAAAGAAGGAAAAGAATCTGGAATTTTGAAAGAGTATTATGAAAATGGAGATTTAAAAGCAGAGAAAAATTTTGCAAACGGAGATTTGGATGTTGCCTCTGTTAAAACTTTTGAACCGAAGAAACCGGTTTTAGCAAAAAAAGAAGAAAAGCAGGTATTTGTTCCAAAGATAATTGCGAAACAGGACGAAAAACCAAATATTCCCACTCAGCTATTTACGGGGGAAGGATATTGGAAGTTGTATAATCTAAATAGACAGATTTCAAAAGACGGAATTTTCAAAAACAAACGTTTGATGGAAGGAAAGGTTTATCATTATAATGAAGATGGAATATTAGTTCGCATAGCAGTGTATAAAGATGGCGCGTATGTTGGAGATGCTCCGATAGAAGAAACCAAATAATTAACTATAAAATCTTTCGTTAACTTTGGTCCCGATAGTCTTCGGGACTTTTTATTTTATGTCAGAAATAACAGTATATAACACACTAAGCAGAAAAAAAGAAAAATTCGAACCGCTTAACCCACCTCATGTGGGAATGTATGTTTGCGGCCCAACAGTATATAGCGATGTACATTTGGGGAATTGTCGAACTTTTATTTCATTCGATATTATCTACCGTTACCTATTGTTTTTAGGATATAAAGTTCGATACGTTCGAAATATTACTGATGCTGGGCATTTGGAGGGAGATATGGATGAGGGAGATGATAAATTTGCTAAACGAGCAAAGTTGGAGCAACTTGAACCTATGGAAATTGTTCAGAAATATACGGTTGGGTTTAGAGATGTAATGCGGCAATTTAATACACTTCCACCAAGTATAGAGCCAACGGCAACTGGACATATATTAGAGCAAATAGAAATGATTGAAACAATCATTGAAAATGGATTTGCATATGTTTCAGAAGGCACTGTTTATTTTGATGTAGAAAAGTATGATAAAGAAAAACCCTACGGAATTCTTTCTAACAGACAATTAAATGATTTGCTTGATAGCACTCGCGAACTTAGTGGTCAAGATGAAAAGAAAGGAAGATTAGATTTTGCTCTTTGGATAAAAGCAAAGCCGGAACACATTATGCGTTGGCAATCGCCTTGGAGCATTGGTTTTCCAGGGTGGCATATCGAGTGTTCTGCAATGAGTTCAAAATATTTAGGTGAGACATTTGATATTCATGGCGGAGGAATGGATTTAATAGCAACCCATCATACAAATGAAATTGCTCAATCCCAAGCATTCAGCCACACTTCTCCCGTTAAATATTGGTTTCATACCAATATGCTTACTGTAAATGGAGTTCGTATGTCAAAATCTTTAGGCAATGGATTTTTACCCGATGAGTTATTTTCCGGCTCGCATCCACTATTAGAAAAAGGATATTCGCCAATGACAGTAAGGTTTTTTATGCTTCAAACGCATTATCGTAGCACACTTGATTTTTCTAACGAAGCTTTAAAAGCATCTGAAAAAGGACTTGAGAGAATGATGAGTGCTGTTAAAACATTGCAAAAAATTTCTACTTCCGAGAAAACAACTGTAGATATTAAATCGCTTAAAGAAAAATTTTCAGAAGCGATGAATGATGATTTTAATACTCCAATATTAATTGCACATTTATTCGATGGAGTAAGAATGATTAATTCTATTAATGATAAAAAAGAATTTATTTCAAAAGAAGATTTGCTTGAACTAAAAAGTTTGTATAATAATTATGTTTTTGATGTTCTTGGATTGAAAGAAGAAAGTTCGCAAAGCAAAGATGAAAATTCTGAAAGCATTATGCAGCTTGTTATTCAGCTAAGAAATGAAGCGAAATCCAAAAAAGATTTTGCTACA
>CAYPEC010000026.1:2445-11150 GCA_964409625.1 uncultured Bacteroidia bacterium
TGGGATACTCGCCCTTTTGCAGATAGAGATTCCATTGACACCGAAAAACCTATTGATGGAGCAAATGATGGAGCCAGTGGCGTAGCTGTTCTCCTTGAAATAGCAAGACAAATTCAACAGTCAAAACCCGATTTTGGAATTGATATGGTATTTTTTGACCTAGAAGATTATGGTCAGCCAGAGGAAAGTAAATTTCCGGAAATGAAAAATTCATGGTGCTTAGGTTCTCAATATTGGACTCAGAATCTTCATAAACCAAATTACTTCGCAAATTATGGAATTTTACTTGATATGGTTGGGGCAAAAGGCGCTAAATTTTATAAGGAAGGAAATTCAAGATACTACGCGAATGCTTATGTAGAAAAAATATGGAATACTGCTAATAAGCTCGGTTATTCTAATTATTTTATAGATGACATTACAGATAAAATAATAGATGATCATATGTATATAAATGGAATCTTACTTATTCCTACTGTTGACATTGTTAACATGACTCTTCCTAACCAAGATTTTGGACCTTACCATCATAGGCATTCTGATAATATGAGCATTATAGATAAGAATACATTGAAGGCAGTTGGGCAAACAGTTCTTGAAGTAATTTATTCGGAGTAAGAATTATAAATTTTCATCCATTCTTTTATAGTAAATCAGAAAGGTAGTGATGAAAAGAATAGAGAAAAAAATACCAGCATAGGTAGACGCTCCATCATCTCCAATTAGAAATAAAAAAATTTGTTTGGCGAAAAAAGTTGCTATGTATAGATTGGCTCCCCATTTTTTCATGTGCCAAACTCCAATAAATGAAATAAAACTACAAGCTACAATAGCCCCGTAAACAGCCGGATTCCAATCTCCCAATTTTTTAATTGCGGGAGAAAATACCGCAGGAAACGTAACTACAATCCATAAGTAACCAATGATGCAAACAATGGTTAAAAGTTTAGGTCGTTTATAAATTACTGCTGGCATTTTAAAAATTAATTTGTTCTAATGGCTTCTACAGGATCCATTTGTGAGGCGCCATAAGCAGGGATAAATCCTGAAATAATTCCAATTAAAAAGGAAATCGTAAGTCCTAAAATAATATTTGATCTGCTTAACGAAACTTCCATTCCAGCGGCATCTCCAATTAAAAGAGTTGCTATGAAAATTATAACCAAACCAATTGCACCGCCTATTAATGAAAGGACTACTGATTCACTTAAAAATTGAAAAAGAATAAAATAATTTTTTGCACCTAAAGATTTTTGAATGCCAATAATATTTGTTCTTTCTCTAACCGAAACGAACATAATGTTTGCAATTCCAAATCCTCCAACAAGAATTGAAAACCCTCCAATTACCCAGCCTGCAGAGCCAACAATGCCAAATAAGCCATCAAAACCTTGCGAAAGGATACTCGTGTAATTTAAAGCAAAATTATTTTCAGAGGATGGTTTTATTCTTCTTATGGAGCGCATAATTCCTGTTAATTCATCAATAAGCTGCTCTTTACTTATTCCATCCTTAGCCTTAACTAAAATTCTTGGATTAGAACTTTCATTTTTAATATTAACCAAACTACGCGCATAGTTTACAGGCACTAGCACTTGTGAATCATTGCTATCGCCTAAAATACTTTCCCCTTCTTTTTTAAATACTCCGATGATTACAACTTTAGCTCCTCCAATTTTCATTGATTTTCCGATAGCTGATTGGTTTGGGAAAAGAGAGTTTGCAATTAAATCCCCAATTATAGCAACCGGTCGACCTGCCTGAGATTCTTGTTCTGTAAAATATCTTCCGTCTGAGATATCGAAATTTTGAACTTTGTCGTATTTGTGTGAAGCACAAATAATCTTTACGCCCTCCATTCGGCTGCTCAGATATTGCAATGTTCTCCTACCTGAAATTACAAATGCTGTAGCTTCGGCACTTTTGCATTTGCGTTCAATTTCGTCTAGTTCATTAAAGTCAGCTACAGGCCTACTCATGTATTTCCACCAAGCATAATCATCTTCAAATGACCATGGCCATTTCTCAATAAATACAACATCATCTCCTAATGATTTGATACTGTCCTTTAAATTTTTTTCTAGCGAATCGACAATTGTAAAAACAGAGATGATAGCAAAAATTCCAATGGTGATACCCAAAAGAGACAGAAATGTCCTGAGCTTATTTACAACTAAAGCATTAATTGCAAATAAAAAACTTTCTTTAAAGAGATCAAGGTAAATCCGCATAACTTTGCGAAATTAAGATAAGATTGTTAATAAACTCTGCCCCCCCTGATAAATAAATTTATAGATGATTGCTTCCTTTGTAAAGATTTTTTCCGAAAAAAACAAATGAAAATTCCTTCTTCGGTCATAGTTATTTTAATAATCGGTCTTATTTTTATAATAACCGGGGCAATCATAATGTTTTTTAATGGAGGCGGGGCATATTTTCTTTCGATTGGAATTGCTGTTATGGCGGGAGGTTTTTACTACACACTTTATTCTTATGATAACAAAGAAAAAAATGAGATAGAAGAAAAACAGTGACTCTCAAAAAAACAGCTTTGGCATTTATAATTCTTTTTATCAACAAACTCCCGATTTAATTTTTCTCTTTTTTAATTTTAATACCTTTGCTTATTCAATAATAGTAGTAGAATGAGCGAAGAAAAAAAAATAAAAAATGCTTTAATTTCGGTTTATTACAAAGACCATTTAGAGCCAATTATAAAAAAACTTTCGGAACAAAAAGTAACCATATACAGTACGGGCGGCACCGAAAAATTTATTCGAGAGTTAGGAGTTGATGTTGTTCCTGTTGAATCATTGACTTCCTACCCTTCAATTTTAGGAGGCAGGGTAAAAACGCTTCACCCAAAAATTTTCGGAGGGATACTAAGCCGAAGAGAAAATCAAAACGATATTCTTCAATTGGAAGAATATCAAATACCAGAAATAGATTTAGTAATTGTGGATTTGTATCCATTTGAAGAAACGGTTTCATCTGGCGCCTCAGAGCAAGATGTTATTGAGAAAATTGATATAGGTGGAATTTCATTAATTCGCGCTGCTGCAAAAAATTTTAAAGATGTTGTTATTGTAGCATCAAAAAATCAATACTCTTTTTTGCAACAATTGTTGAATGAAAAAAATGGAACTACAACGCTTGAAGACAGAAAGCACTTAGCTAGAGAGGCATTTAACGTTTCATCGCATTATGACACATCCATTTTTAATTATTTTGACAATAATAATGGAACTTATTTTAAACAAAGTATAGCAGAAAGTAAAGGGTTGAGATATGGTGAAAACCCTCATCAAAAAGGAATTTTTTATGGTAATCTTAATGATATGTTTACTCAGCTCAATGGGAAAGAATTATCATATAACAATCTGCTTGATGTTGATGCAGCTGTTGGCTTAATGTCCGAATTTTCGGAAACAACATTTGCGATTTTGAAACATAACAATGCTTGTGGAATAGCATCGCGCGAAAAGCTAGTTGATGCTTGGAAAGATTCATTGGCAGGAGACCCAGTTTCTGCATTTGGTGGAATATTGATAACAAACAAACATGTTGATAGCGAAACGGCTACAGAAATAAATAAATTATTTTTCGAAGTAATTATTGCCCCAAGCTATGAAGACAAAGCGCTGGAGATTTTGAAATCAAAACCAAATAGAATTATTCTTGTTCAAAAAGAAACAAAACTTCCTGCAAAATCATTTCGAACATTGTTGAATGGAGTTATTGAGCAAGATAAAGATTTAAAAACTGAAACAGAATCGGATTTTAAAGTAGCTACAGAAACAGCTCCAAGCAAAGAGCAAATTTCAGATTTAATTTTTGCTAACAAACTTGTAAAGCATACAAAATCGAATACAATTGTATTCGCAAAAAACCATCAATTGATAGCAAGTGGAACCGGACAAACTTCTAGGGTAGATGCGCTAAAACAGGCGATACAAAAAGCGCAAAATTTTGGATTTGATTTGAGTGGCGCTGTTATGGCCTCTGATGCGTTTTTCCCTTTCCCTGATTGTGTAGAAATTGCACACAAAGCAGGAATTGTTGCTGTTATTCAGCCCGGAGGATCAATTAAGGATAAAGATTCGATAGAATATTGTAATAAAAATAAAATTTCTATGATTATGACTGGAACGAGACATTTTAAACATTAACTCAATTTGAAAATGAGTAAATTTGGAAATTACGCAAAAGCAAAAATAAAATTACACTATGGGATTATTTGATTTTTTAACTCAAGAAATTGCAATTGACCTTGGCACTGCAAATACAATTATTATTCACAATGATAAAGTGGTAGTTGATGAACCATCAATTGTAGCAAAGGATAGAACGAGTGGGAAAATTATTGCCGTTGGAAAACGGGCAATGCAAATGCATGGCAAAACACACGAAAATATTAAAACCATTAGACCATTAAAAGATGGAGTTATCGCAGACTTTCAAGCTGCAGAAGATATGATAAAGGGGATGATTAAAATGATTAATCCTACAAGAAGATTATTTCAGCCATCGTTAAAAATGGTTATTTGCATTCCTTCAGGAATTACGGAAGTTGAAAAACGTGCGGTTAGAGACTCTGCTGAACATGCAGGAGGTAAAGAAGTTTATCTTATTCATGAACCGATGGCAGCAGCAATTGGTATTGGAATAGATGTAGAAGAGCCAATGGGAAATATGGTTATTGATATTGGAGGTGGGACTTCTGAAATTGCTGTCATAGCTCTCGGAGGAATTGTTTGTGATAAGTCAATTCGTATTGCAGGAGATGAATTTACTTCAAACATTGAGGAGTATATGCGCAGACAACATAATATTTTAGTTGGCGAAAGAACAGCAGAGAGAATTAAAATTGAAGTTGGTGCAGCATTACCAGAAATTGAAAATCCACCACCAGATTTTGCAGTACACGGAAGAGATTTGATGACTGGCGTTCCAAAAGAAATATATGTTTCGTATGTTGAAATTGCACATGCGCTCGATAAATCAATTGCTAAAATAGAAGAAGCGGTTTTGAATGCGCTTGAAATGACTCCCCCAGAATTATCAGCTGATATTTATAGAACAGGAATTTACCTTGCAGGTGGAGGTTCTTTGCTAAGAGGTCTTGACAAAAGAATTTCAATGAAAACAAAATTACCTGTTCATGTTGCCGAAGATCCATTAAGAGCTGTTGCCAGAGGAACGGGCATTGCTTTGAAGAACATCAATAAATTCCCTTTTTTGATGAGATAATGGAAAGAGTTTTGGTTTTTAAAACACAAATCAACAACTCAGCAAATAACAATTGATAAATGCGAAATCTATTTTTGTTTATTTGGAAAAAGCAGTTTTTCTTTCTCTTTCTCTTATTAGAAATTTTTTCTCTTTCCCTAGTTATTCAAAATAATAATTACCAAAATGCGGCTGCTTCTAATAAAGCAGATGAAGCCGTTGGTGGCATTATGAGTATTTATAGCGGAATAAATGATTATTTTAAATTACGTACAACTAACGAGCAGTTATCAATTGAGAATGCTATGCTACATTCAATTTTAAAAGAATCGTTCAAAAATAATTATTCTCAACCGCATTATTTAAAAGACACTACACTTAAGCAGCAATATTTTTATATCGGGGCTAAGGTCGTAAACAATTCTACTAATCTTCAAAAAAATTATTTGACACTTGATAAAGGTTCCAGAAATGGGATAAAGCCAGATATGTCAGTTATTTCTCCTGAAGGAATTGTAGGCAAAGTAAAATATGTCTCTGAAAATTTTTGTACAGTAATGTCAGTACTTCATATAGAGAGTAAAGTTAGTAGTGTGATAAAACGTGATGGTTCATTTGGTCCATTGTCTTGGGAGGGCGATGATTATCGCTATGCAACCCTTAGTGATATTCCAACACACGTGCAATTAAAAATGGGAGATACTATAGTTACCAGCCCATATTCTATTTTTCCTCAAGGCGTTTTGGTAGGTAGAGTTGAAAGCTTTGAACGAAAGGGTTCTGAATATTTTTATACAGTTAAAGTTAAGCTTACAACAAATTTCAAAAAAGTAGAATATGTATATGTGATAGAAAATCTAATGAAAGGAGAGCAAGATAAAATTGAACAAAAAACAGTTGCAGAATAAATGATAATAGATTTTTTCAAAAATATTTTACGGTTTATCATATTAGTTTTTTTGCAAGTGCTAATAGTTAAAAATGTTGAGCTCGGGCCCTATATAGTCCCCTTTATTTATGTTTTATTTATTGTTATGCTGCCTTTCAATATTCAAAAAATGTTTCTGCTCGTTATCGCTTTTTTATCTGGATTAACAATTGATTTTTTTTACAGCACAATTGGTATGCATGCTGCGGCATGTGTTTTTATTGCATATATAAGACCAGGCGTTTTAAAATTAATTTCGCCAAGAGAAGGGTATGATTCAAATGCTCAACCTTCAATGCAACACATGGGGCCTTCATGGTTTTTAACATATAGCATATTTATGATTTTGGCTCATCACTTTGTGCTTTTTTATATTGAAGTATTTCGATGGAGCGATTTTTTTTCTACGTTTTTGAGAGTATTGCTTAGCTCCGTATTTACCTTGCTTTTGATAATAGTTACGCAGTTTCTTTTTTATAAAAGAAAATCCGATAGATGAATAATCAATCGTTGGCAGAAAGAAAATACATCATCATCGGAATATTTATTCTGATAGGATTAATTTATATTTCCAGATTATTTTACATTCAAGTTATTGACGATCGTTATAAACTTGATGCAAAAAATCAAGCATTTCGGTATCTTACAGACTACCCAGTTCGCGGATATATATACGATAGAAATGGAAAATTGCTTGTATATAACGAAGCATCTTATGATTTAATGGTTATTCCAAAGCAAGTTAAAAACCTTGACACCATTGCATTTTGCGAACTCATTGGAATTACTAAAGAGTCCTTTAAAAGAAGAATGCTGAAATCAATTCAACATCCTAACTCTCCACGCAAGCCATCTGTTTTTGAAAAACAACTTACAGCAAAAAATTATGCGGCAATTCAAGAAAAACTTTATCGCTTTCAGGGATTCTATGTTCAGTCAAGAACACTAAGAAATTATCCAATGAAAATTGCTGCCCATATGCTTGGCTACATTGGAGAGATAAGTAAAAAAGGAGCAGAAAAAAATACATATTATAAAGAGGGAGATTATATCGGAATCAGCGGAATTGAAAAATCATATGAAGAAGATTTAAGAGGGAAAAAAGGAGTTAGAATAGAAATGGTAGATGTACATAATCGCCCAAAAGGAAGTTTTGCAAATGGGAAATATGACACCCTTTCGATTCCTGGAAAACCTTTATGGACAACGATTGATGCAAATTTGCAACAGTATGCCGAACTATTAATGCAAAATAAAAGAGGAAGCGTTGTTGCTATTGAACCTGCAACAGGTGAAATTTTAGCCATTGTTACAAGCCCGAGCTATGATCCAAATTTATTGGTAGGAAGAGAGCGTTCCAAAAATTTTGCAGATTTAAACCGAGATACTTTAAGAATACCATTATTCAATAGAGCTCTTGACGCTACTTATCCTCCTGGTTCAACTTTTAAATTACTTGATGCATTAATTGGGCAAAACGAAGGAGTACTAAATCGCGATACTCGTTTTCCTTGTAAAAGAGGATATCCACCGTTAGGCGGCAGACCAAAATGTCACCCGCATTCATCTCCTTTAAATTTATCTGAGTCTGTTCAGCATTCCTGTAATTCGTACTATTCATTTGCCTTCAAAGCAATTATAGAAAATGATAAATACGCAATGATATCTGATGGTTACAATGTTTGGCGAGAATATTTGTTGAGTTTTAATGTTGGAAGAGTTCTTGGTAGTGATATTCCTGAAAGTCGCAAAGGAATACTTCCTAGTCGAAATTATTTTGATAAAGTTCATGGAAAAAACAGATGGAAAGCGAGTACAATTATTTCTTTAGGAATTGGGCAAGGTGAACTTGGAATAACACCGTTACAAAATGCCAATGTGGTTGCAATCATTGCGAATAGAGGGTATTACATCACTCCTCATATTGTAAAATATATTGGAACCGAAAAGGAAGCAAATAAAAAATTTTTACAAAAAAATTACCCTAAAGTTACAGATACTACATTTTATAACATTGTAATTGAAGGAATGGAGAATGCTGTAAAAGCGGGAACTGCAACTCTTGCAAAAATAGATAGCATTATTGTTTGTGGCAAAACAGGAACAGCACAAAACAAAGGCAAAGACCATTCGGTATTTGTATGTTTTGCACCAAAAGATAATCCTAAAATAGCCATAGCCATATTAGTAGAAAATGCAGGATGGGGAGGTAGCTATGCAGCTCCTATCGCAAGCTTGATGATTGAAAAATATTTAAAAGGCAGTATTAGCAGTGAAAGAAGAAAGGAACTTGAAAAGAAAATGATTGAAACCGATTTTATAAATATAAAATCAATTACAGCTAAAGAAGAAGCGCAAGGGGATTAAGAAAAATGATTAGACAGCAGGATAATATATTTAAAAATTTAGATTGGGTTACAATTTCTATATACATAACGCTGGTTTTTTTAGGATGGGGAAATATTTATGCTGCAGTATTCAATGAGGAACATCAAAACATTTTCGACTTTTCTCAAAAATATGGCAAGCAGTTACTCTGGATAATTAC
>CAYPEC010000027.1:0-8857 GCA_964409625.1 uncultured Bacteroidia bacterium
GTAATTTCCGTAGTATCATAATGGTATTTATTATCCCAGGCACCAAAGCTTTGGTGGTCATAATTATCAAGAGTATCTTTCGGAAAAATTAAATTTTGACAAATAGAGATATTAGTTGTCAGAAAACTTAGAAGAAAAAAATATATTCTCATTTCTTTTACTCGTTTTTGTAAAGATACGAAATTTATTTCTTCAATTAAAACTTTAAACTAACTCCAACCAAGAAATTTGTTCCTGCTTGAGGGTAATAAAAATTCTCCTGAATTCTTTTTCCTCCATAGATATAACCCCATGTATACCCATTGTTTTCATATTCTTGATTCAAAATATTATTTGCCATAATTGCAATAGAAATTTCTCTCATTGATTTTAAATGAATGGAATAATTCAATCGTAAATCATTTACAAAATAGCTATCTAATTTTTTTCGTTCGTTCGAAGTATTATCCAAATATTGGTCTCCAACGTATTTTGAAATAATATCAAAGGATAAATTTTTGACAGGTTTTATAGAAAAAATATTAGACGCAATTATGTTTGGAGAGAAAGCGATATCTGTGTTTTTATAAGTGAATGATTGTTGAGTATAAGTATCATAATCATCAACAAACTCAGTGAATTTTTGTATTTTATTTTCGCTGAGAGTGATGTTAAAAGCCCACTCCAAATATTTAATTGGACGAACACCAAATTCAAATTCAATCCCTCTTCGATAGCTATCTACTACATTAGCTCTGTTATAAGCCCCTACATCATTAACTTCTCCTGTTAAAATCAATTGATTTTTATATGTCATATCGTAAAAATTAATAGATACAGCAGCTATTCCAGTTTTGTATCTCACACCAAATTCGATATCAATTAAATTTTCGGATTTTGGTCTACTAACAGGAGTTGATTGAACATAATCATCTCTGTTCGGTTCTTTGTTTGCAAACGCATAAGAAGCGTAAATATCAACGCTGGAAATAGGATTAAAGGTTACTCCAATTTTAGGATTGAAAAAAATTAAGGATACCTTTTGTTTCACATTATTTAGATTAACATCATATCCAAGAAATGAATAATCAATATTTCTGATTTGTGCATCGCCATATATATTAAGCTTTTCAAAGGGTTTTATATTGAATTTATAAAAGGCGTTGAAATCTTTTTTTAATGCATTATCATTATAATAATTTGCATCAGGATTACTGTTACTAGCATATTCAGCCCAAATTACTTTTCCAAAATGGTCGCCATCATAAATGTTGTAGCCGCCTCCAAGAGTAGAAGAGAAATTTTTCAAGTTGTTATAATTGAAAGAAAAAACAGCTCCATAAAAATCATTATCTAACCATTTTCTACGAATTAAATTTGTATTTGTAATGGTATCGTTTGGAGTATAAACATCCATCAAGCCATAATCAGCAAGGGCATCAGCATTTTTATATTCCTCATAATATCCTTGTCCTTTTGTATAATGTAACGCAACATTTGCATTAAATTTTGAATTGAAAGAATGAGATAGATGTAATTGATAATAATCCTGCTGATAGTTATCCGTTTGGTTTTTGTAAGTATAGTAGTTATAGGTTCTATTATTTGAATTAAATAAATTTACGCTGTCTTCATTATTTTGGTAAGTGCTATAATTATTATAAAAATGAGTTGTTAAACTGTCTTTATTCCCTTTCAATTTCCATTCAGGAACTCCCCACCAAGCCTGATATGTTTTTTCTTTCCCCGAAAAATAAATTGCTTTTACAATTGTTTTTTCTCCATAATAAGCACCTTGTAAATAGTGTGATTGTAAATCAGAAGATGCTCTGTCAATAAATCCATCGGAAATAATATTTGACAATCGTGCATCAAATGTGAAATGCTTATTCATTAATCCAGTTCCAACTTTAAAGGTATTTTTTAATGTGTTAAATGAACCAGCAGAATTATTTATTTCAGCATAAGGTTTTGCTTCAAAAGCTGAAGTTTGAATATTGATACTACCTCCAAAAGCTCCGGCACCATTGGTTGAAGTTCCAACTCCTCTTTGCACCTGAAGATTATCTATGGATGAAGCTAAATCGGGCAAATCAACCCAATAAGTTCCTTGCGATTCCGCATCATTCACAGGAATGCCGTTGATGGTTACATTCACTCTTGTTGCATCACTTCCACGAATTCTTAATCCTGTATAACCCACGCCAGCTCCAGCATCTGAGGTAGTAACAATAGAAGGAAGAGTATTCAAAAGATAAGGCAAATCTTGTCCTAAATTTTGCTTTTCAATTTCTTTTTTATCTACAGTTGAGTATGCGGTTGCTGTATTTTCATTTGCTCTCGTTGATGAAACAATAACTTCACTTAACGAATGACTTGTGAATTTTAATTCAATATTTTTTGTTGCATCACTTGTTACTTCAAGGGAGTCATAAAAAAGTTCATAACCGATAAAAGATGCTTCAATCCTATGCTTTCCGCTTGAAATATTTTTTAAAACATAATTTCCATTTGCATCAGTTGATGCTCCATAGAATGAGTTGTCAATTCTGACAATTACTCCTGCAATAGTTTCGCCTGTTGAAGATGAAACTGTTCCGCTAATTTTAAATTGCGAAAAAGCAAAGCAGGGCAAAACAACCATTGCTATTGCGAATAATTTTTTTTTCATTTTTTTGTTTTTTTAGTTAAACATTCGATTGTAAGGAGTAATCAATCGATTATTAACTTATTTACCTTCCCTACGCAGGCATTATCCTGATCAGGTGCATAAACAAAAGTTTTTGGAACTTTTATTTATTGGGTATAATCTCAGCCCTTTTGAAATTTTCTATTTCAATAAAGCACCCCTTATTTGATGTTGCAAATGTAAATGGATTATTTTGAATCGGAGAATTTATTTTCAATTGCCGTAATGCAATTTTTCAATCTCTCATCTCCAATGCCATTAATAACAATATAACTAGCATTAATATTTTTTAATTCTTTTTCATACCAATCGAATAAATATTCTCTACGGTGAGGATTTTCTCTTAATGGATCTTCCTTCCAAGGAATATCGGGATAACAAAGGAGATAAAAATCATATTTTTCTTTTTCAATATTCGAGAGAATCCAATCAGGACAACTTTTAAAAACATCTTCACACCAGACTTTTGCCATAATTAATTCTGTATCAACAAAAATAAAACTATTACTTTTTCGTATTTTATCTTTTTCAATTTCTAATTGTCTTTTAGCAATGATTATAATATCTTCTAACATGTATTTTCTGGGAATATTTTTTAAATACTCCCTTGCATGTTCTTCTACCCAATTGGTATTGAAGTATTTTGCAAGAAATTCCGAAAGTGTAGATTTCGAAGTACTTTCAGGTCCTATTAATGCTATACGTTTGATGTTTGAAAAGTCTTTTTCCATTTGATATATCCTGCAAAGGCAAGCAATGTGTATAGTAAATATAAAACCGAAATCAAATAAAAATCTCTGCTGAAATAAAGGATAAGCGCCATAAAATCAATAATAATCCAGTAAATCCAATTTTCGAGTATTTTTTTTGCAGTCATCCAGGTTGCAATTAAACTAAATGCTGTGATAAACGCGTCTAAATAAGGCAGAGCTTGTGTTGAGTATTTATGCGCTATAAATCCGAGCGGAATAAAAATGATTATCCCAATAATACATAACGGAATATTTTTTTTGAAATTCCAAGAAGTAATTTTCAATTCGTCTTTTTTATCCGAGCCATGAAGCCATTGATACCAGGCATAAAATCCTATTACAAAATAAAATAATTGCAAAAAACTTTCTAAAAACAAACTTCCTTCAAAACACAAATAAATAGAAAATCCGCTGCTTATTATTCCCATTAACCAACACCAAATATTTTCTTTTGCTGCCAAAACAACATAAAGCAGAGCCGTAATAAAAATAAGCCATTCTGTGGCACTGGTTTTGTTTATAGCTTCCGTAATATTTTCTAAAAAAGACACTTTATAATTAGATATATATTAAATTTGTGAACTTACAAACTTATTAAAAACATCAACGATGAAGAAAGTTTTAATTATTGCAACTGCTTTTTTATTTATTACAGCTAATATTTTTGCGCAAGGGAACAAACCTAAAAGAGATAAAGTATTGGGTGGAAAAACTTATGTTCTTGAATCTACTGAACAAAATGTAAAAAGTAAAAAAGGGCCAAAAGCATTTCCAGATGAATTGTCTTTTAAGCAAGAAAAAATGTGGTCGAAAGCTATGGCAGAGTCTAATTTTGAACCTTCTCCTTATAATTTCACTATTGATTCCACAGATACAGCGAATAAGATAATTAGCTTCGATTGCGAAATGAAAAATGAGTACAAAGAAAAATTAACTTGGGAAGGAACAATTAAAGGATTTGAGATTGAAGGAACTTTTACTTGGATTGATAAAAAAGGAAAAACAAAAGCTGAATATGCTTTTACCGGAATGCAAAAAGGAAAGAAGAAGAAAGTAACACAATAGTATTAAATCTAAAACTATGAAAACAATTCTGTTATCAGTTATTTCGCTTGTGCTTATCAGCTCAAATTCTTTTGCTCAAAAAAAGAACAAGGAAAAAGATAAATTTTTGGATGGCAAAGTTTATGTAATAGAATTACAAGAAGAAAATATTAAGGAAGGAAAAAAAATTCCTAAGCCGATTTCAGATGACATTTCATTCAAGTCAAATAAGATTAAATCAAAAGTAATGAAGGAAAAGGGTGGCTTTGAAAATGCTTATTATACAGTTGCCGCAGACTCAACGGGAGCGGAAAATACTTATAATTTTGAATCTGAGATGAAAAATGAAAGTGACGAAACTGCAAAGTGGATGGGAAAAGTAGTTGAAGACAATATTGAGGGGACAATTGTTTGGAAAAACAGAAAAGGGGAAGTAAAAAGAGAATATTCCTTTAGCGGAACTTGGAAAGTAAAAAAATAATTAGTCCAAATTTATTCCGTTCTCTTCGCAATATTTTAGTGTATTTAAAAAAGCCTCAACAGGATTTTCTTTCTTCCAAATAGAGCTATATAAAGCTACTCCATAAAATCCAACATCATTAGATTTCTTTATATTTTCCAAACTTATTCCTCCTCTTGCTATTACTTTATGAAGTGTTTTTTTAATCGCTATTCTTAAGCTGTGTTCGTTATAGCCAGATTGATATTTCCCACTCAAACTATCAAATACAGGACTCAGAAAAACGTAACTCCATTCCGCTTCTTCCTCATATAAACTAGCTAATTTTCTGTACGACATCGTTTTCAAGAGGTTCGGCCTTTTCCAGCCAAGCCATTTAAGCATAAGCCATGTTCTATATTTTCTTTTAATATGAATTCTCGTTAAATGAATACCCATTAAATTATACTTAAGCGCAAGATTGTGATGTGAATGAATAATTATGCGATTATGAAAATGAGCCGGAATTTTGTTGATATACTCTTCCAATTTTTTGGTTGAATACCTTGCTTTTCTCAAATGAAAATGTTCAAGACCAAGCTCGAACATTTTAGTAACTTGTTCTGGTTCTTCTTCAACCCTGCGTGAACTGGACAATAAAATTATCTTCATACTTCTATTTAAAACGATTGAACAAGTTTAGCTATTTTATTAATTATAGCAGGATTTTTTTCTGCTGCAGTTCCTACAATAATCATATCTGCCCCTGAATTTAAAATTGCTTTTGCTGCTTTTTCTGAATTGATTCCACCTCCAACAGCCAAAGGAATAGTAATATGTTTTTTCACTTCTGAAATCATTTTTTCAGAAACAGTATTATCTGCTCCACTACCTCCATCCATATATATCAATTTCATTCCAAGCATTTCACCAGCCATTGCAGTACAAGCGGCAATATCTTTTTTATCTGCAGGGATAGGCGTAGTATTACTCATATATGATGCTGAAGTCTGTTTGCCACTTTCAATCAACATATATCCAGTTGGGATAATTTCAAGAGCTGATTTTTTTAGTTGAGGAGCAGCTATAACATGTTTACCTATAAGCATTTCAGGATTTCTGCCAGAGATCAGAGACAACAGAAAAATACCATCTGCCTTATTACTTATCTGAAGGTTATTTCCAGGAAAAATTATTGCAGGAATTTTCGAAATTCTTTTTATTGATTCGATTGTTTTTTCAAAATTCCCATTTGTAATTAAACTTCCTCCAACTAATAAAAAATCTACTTTAGCGCTATTACACGTTTTAATAACTTCCGCATTGAACTTATCTGGATCAATAAGCACACAAAGCATTTTTTTGCCTTGCTTCATATTTTTTTCAATAACGGAATAGTTCGTTTTCATTATTTGCAATGTTAGAAATTATTTAAAATATAAGCTAACATAAATTCTCCGATTTTTTCATACGCTAATGTAAAATTAGCATTAAAAGTGTCAGTTTTAATTTCTCCTTTTATCAAGCCCTTTTCTTCATAATTAAAATCAGCAATAAATATATTTTGGTTGAAATGTAATTCTTTTTTACCATAATATTTATAAATAGATTCTTTTGCACACCAATAAACAGTGGCTTTTTCGGAATTTTTATTAGAAATTGTTTTTAGCTCTTCGGCAGATAAAAATTTAGGAGTTATTCTAATGATTTTCTCTTTTATGAGTTCTATATCTATTCCTGTTTCGTGTTTTTTATCCAGAATAATAGCAACTATATGATGTGAATGAGAAATAGAAATTTTCAAAGAAGTATCATTTTCTATATATGGTTTATTATGCTCATCGTAAGCAATGAATAGATTTTTATTGCCTGATATACTTTTCAGTAAAACTCTGCTCGCAAGCCATTGGAGTCTTCTCTGTTCATTTGAAATCGAATCGAAAAATAATTTTTCCTTTTCAGAAAGAGCCAAACTACTGATAAAATCGGCAACGGATTCTGTAATATTCCACAATCCAAGGGTTTGTGTTGAACTAATTTCTTGGTTTCTTATAATCGGCATTGCATACAAAGGAAATATTTTTGTTTGGTATAAACAATTATAACTTTTGTAGGTTTAAGAGTAATGAAGTATATTTGCAACTCAAAAAAATAAAATAAATGACTACAGCAGTGAAAAACTCAACAAACTACAAAGTAAAAGACATGTCTCTTGCCGAGTGGGGCAGAAAAGAAATTAAACTCGCAGAACAAGAAATGCCAGGATTAATGGCGCTTCGCGATGAATTTGGAGCAAAAAAGCCTCTGAAAAATGCTAGAATAGCAGGATGTCTTCATATGACTATCCAAACTGCTGTATTAATTGAAACATTGGTAGAACTTGGTGCTGAGGTAACTTGGTCTTCTTGCAATATTTTTTCAACTCAAGATCATGCTGCTGCTGCTATTGCTGCTGCAGGCATACCCGTTTTTGCTTGGAAAGGAATGAACGAAACAGAATTTGATTGGTGTATAGAGCAAACTTTATTTGCATTTAAAGATGGCAAGCCATTAAATATGATTTTGGATGATGGCGGAGACTTAACAAATATGGTTTTTGACCGTTTCCCTGAATTAGTAAAAGATATTCGTGGGCTATCCGAAGAAACTACAACAGGCGTTCACCGCTTATATGAAAGAGAAAAAAATGGAACACTTGTGCTACCTGCTATAAACATTAACGACTCTGTTACTAAATCTAAATTCGATAATAAATATGGTTGTCGTGAATCATTAGTAGATGCTATTCGTAGAGCAACTGACTTAATGCTTGCTGGAAAAGTAGCTGTAGTTGCTGGATTTGGAGATGTTGGAAAAGGCTCAGCAGAATCACTTAAAGATTCTAAAGTTCGTGTAATAGTTACAGAGATTGACCCAATTTGTGCACTTCAAGCAGCAATGGAAGGTTATGAAGTAAAGAAAATGGATACTGCAATTAAAGAAGCAGATATTGTTGTAACAGCTACAGGAAATTCAAATATTATCACGGATCGTCATTTCAAAGCAATGAAGCATAATGCTATTGTTTGTAACATTGGGCACTTCGACAATGAAATTGATATGGCTTGGCTAAATAAAAATCATGGTAAATCAAAAGAGGAAATAAAGCCTCAAGTGGATAAATATACTGTTGAAGGAAAAGATATTATTGTACTGGCCGAAGGTCGTTTGGTAAACCTTGGATGTGCAATGGGGCATCCATCATTTGTAATGTCAAATTCATTCTCTAACCAAGTTATTGCACAGTTAGAACTTTGGGAAAATCACGGCAAGTATGAAAACAAAGTTTATGTATTACCTAAACAACTTGATGAAAAAGTAGCAAGACTTCACCTCAGTAAAATTGGAGTAGAGATTGATACTTTAACTGATGAGCAAGCAAAATACATTGGGGTTAAAAAAGAAGGTCCCTATAAAAATGATGCTTATAGATATTAAGACAAAATATTTCGCGAAACAAAAAAAGGAGCAAATTATTGCTCCTTTTTTTGTTGGTGTCCTTTTGATGTTTAATACTCATCCTCATTAAAAAAGAAATCTTCTTTAGTAGGATAATCAGGCCAGATTTCTTCAATATTTTCATACGATTCGCCTTCGTCTTCTATTTCCTGTAGGTTTTCAATAACCTCCATTGGGGCTCCCGAGCGAATTCCATAATCAATCAATTCATCCTTAGTTGCAGGCCAAGGCGCGTCTTCAAGATAAGATGCTAATTCTAGTGTCCAATACATTTTGCTATAATTTAATTTTTGTACTTATTTTATCTAAATCTCTTTCTTTAAAAGGATTTTTAAAGATTTTAACTTTCTTCGCACCTTTCAAATTTCGTGCAAAAGTAAAAATTAATCGATACAAACAAAGGTTTTGTGGAAAATCTTTAAAAAAAATCTAAACCCTAGGTTTCCAAGGCATTTC
>CAYPEC010000027.1:8957-11038 GCA_964409625.1 uncultured Bacteroidia bacterium
GCATCAATTTCTTTTTCAAGCAATGAAATATCTTCTTCTTTCAAATCAGGTATTTTCATTTTGCTCTTTTCAGGGTCAGAAGCTAATGATGCTCCAATAGTAAAAAGGCGATCTTGGATTTCAACTAATATTTCTTTATGGTGTGTTTCTATTTCTTGGTCGCGAATTAAACCAATCCATGAGTTGAGTTCATCAACAGTTCCATAAGACTCGATTCGGATATGATGCTTTGGAACACGTGTTCCACCAATCAAAGAGGTTTGACCTTTATCTCCAGTTTTCGTATATATTTTTAAAGTCATTAAGCGTGTTGCAATACTTTGCGGATGTTAGCATTTTGAGTATCCGTTTCAACCAAACCATCTTTCAATCGAACGATACGATGAGCGTGCTGTGCAATATCTTCTTCGTGGGTAACTACAATTATTGTATTGCCATTCATTTGAATTTCTTCAAACAAGCCCATAATTTCGATAGAAGTTTTTGAATCAAGATTTCCCGTTGGCTCATCAGCAAGGATAATCGCTGGCTTATTTACCAAGGCTCTAGCAATTGCTACGCGCTGCCTCTGTCCTCCCGAAAGCTCATTTGGCCTATGGTGCATTCTATCTTTTAATCCAACTTGTTCAAGCACTTCTTCCCCTCTTAATTTTCGTTCATTTTTAGGCATTCCGAAATAAATAAGTGGAAGCATAACATTTTCAAGGGCTGTGGAGCGAGGCAAAAGATTAAATGTTTGAAACACAAAACCAATTTCCTTGTTTCGCACTTCAGCAAGCTCATTGTCATTCATCTGTGCCACTGAAGTTCCGTTCAGAATATATTCTCCACTTGTAGGTGTATCAAGGCATCCAAGCATATTCATTAGAGTAGATTTTCCCGAACCCGAAGGTCCCATTAAAGCTACATATTCATTTTTAGAAATATTTACCGACACATCTCTAAGTGCATGGATAGTTTCCGTTCCTACAGTATATACTTTTGCGATGTGCGATATCTTGATTATGTTTTCCATACAGATTTCTGTAAAGGTAAAATTAAATTAAAAACGAATAACAAAATGCTCCTTTGATTGTTCGGGGCGAATAAATACAATTCCAATAAAAAATAAATCAATGGTAACAGTAACTTGCGGATGCTTTTTAATTTCCTCCCATGCTTGTTGCATCTCTTCCGACCAATGAATATCATCAAAAACAAAAACAGTTTTGTTATGCGAATGTTTCAAAATAATGTCAAAATAATTTAGCGTTGGTTGTTTACGATGATTACCATCAATAAAAACAAAATCTAATTTGGAATTAATGTTAGCAGATAATACCTCATCAAAATTTCCAACTACTTGCTTGATATTTCCCAACTGAAGTTTTTCGAAATTCTCTTTTGCTTTATTTGCAATTTCAGGACAACCTTCAATTGTTATAACAATACTTTCTTTATCTGCTTTCGCAAGATAGAGAGAAGAAATTCCTAAAGAAGTTCCGAGTTCAAGAATATTTTTTGATCGAAAATGTTTTACCAACCGAAAAAGAAGTTGAGCATATTTTTTTGGCTTGGCAGAATTTTTAGCAATATCTTTTATTGCTCTTTTATTATTTGCTAACGTTTGAGAACCCGCGCCTAAATCTATTACATTAATTACTGTAGAATCTTGCATAAGCTCCCTTCTCAATAACTCAATATCCTCATATTCTTTAAAGTTCGTTTTATCTTGAATAACTTGAGTAACCAAATTAAATACAAAAGGAGAGTGAACGCCATGTTTGGTTTTGGCTACCAGTAAATATTTTATAAAACGTAATCCTTGATTCATATTCTATTACAAAGATAAAATTAGATTTCATGGTCTTAGGACAATAATGTTTAAAGCAGAATCAAAAATATTTATTACGAATAAAACTTTCTTTTATATTTGTCGCACTAAAACTTAATACTATGTCACACCACCAAGAAGAACAATCACATAATCCTGCAGAAAATAAGTTTTTTAAAAATTGTTATGAAGATGATGGAGCGGGCTTATTTGCCTTCATTTGGACATTACTTATATTCATCTGCATTTCGGCAATCCTTATTTTCGG
>CAYPEC010000028.1:0-5192 GCA_964409625.1 uncultured Bacteroidia bacterium
TCCTGCATTACAGGCATATCTGATGTGCTGCCCATGATTATACTTACAAGTGGTTTCATAATTTAGTTTAATTTGAAAGGGCAAATATAATTCAGAATAGCAAACAAAGAACGAGTAATTTAGTTCATGTGTAATATTTTATAACTTAGCTGGAGTAATTGAGGTATAAAAAATATTTGAATTATATATAATATTATGGATAGACAAACAACAATTCTTGAAAAAGAAGATCCGAGATTTTATGCAATTGATAAGCTGAACACAGGGCTTGGTTCAATTGCTACTACAGAAAGAATAGGTAAAGACCTATTGAATTTCGGATTGCCGTCAAGTCCTGCTTTATTTTTAAGTTTAGCTCTTAATTTCAAAACACAAGTTGACAAAATAGACTTAAAAAATTGTTTTGATAACCATCCATATCCTCAAGGAACTTGGCCTGAAGATCATAAAAAGCTTTTTGATTTTTTTGAACTCATGTTTGGACAAATAATTTTTTCATATAGTGCACTTGAGACATTTTCAAACATAATGATTCCTAAAGAATACAAATTTCAATTAAATAGAATTGATGCTAAAAGCACAAAAGAATATAATAAAGATCAGATTGAAAGAAATTTATCCTTAGACAAAAAACTTGATTTGGTTTTGCCAGAAGTATTATTAGTAAATAGTCCTAATAATGGATCAGAAATGTGGAAAAAATTTGAATTACATAGAAAATTAAGAAATAGATTAATTCATCTTAAGAGTATTGATATGACTTCCACTGGACCTGAAATTGAAACTATTTGGGGTGACCTTCTTAGAAATCATAAGACTGATTTTGTAAGCCAAGCGCATAGTCTTATTGGGCATTTCATTGGAACTAAAAATGGATTTAGGTGGTTCAAAAAATTTCCTTACTAATAAAATACTTTGCGCAAGCCCGAAATGAATATTCACGAATACCTTATAATTTAGAACTAATATGAGTAATGCAAAAAAGTAAAAGAAGATTATTGAAGAAAACCAAAGGTTAAATTTCTCGAAATAATATAATGGCTATTCCAAAGCCCCAAACAAATATTCTAAATACATTATTTACTATTCCAAAGGCAATATTGAGTATTCCAAATCCAATATTAGATATTCCAAATCCAATAGAAGATATACCAACGCCCTTAGAGAGTATTCCATTGCCAATAGAATATCCCCCTAAAACTTTAGAACATATTCCAAAGCCAATATTCAATATTCCAAATGATTTTTTAACTCAACTTCACTTTCTCCCCAACTTCCACTTCTTGGTCTTTTTTAAGAATTAAATTTAATTTTCTACAACTCTACCATCACCTGATTTTTTAGTATATCTTCAATAGTTTCTCTTTTTGTTATCAAATGTGCTTTTCCTTTGTGAATAAGAACTTCAGCTGGTTTTAAGCGAGAGTTATAATTAGATGCCATTGTAAAACCATAAGCTCCTGCATTCTGAAAAGCAAGAATATCGCCTTCTCTCACTTCATTAATTTTTCTGTCCCAGCCAAATGTATCAGTTTCGCAAATATACCCTACAACTGTGTATATACGGGGAGTTCCTGAGGGATTAGATACATTCATAATATGATGATAGGAATCATAAAACATAGGTCGGATAAGATGATTTAAACCTGAATTAACTCCTGCAAAAACAGTAGCTGTTGTTTGTTTGATAACATTAGTAGTTACAAAAAAGTATCCCGATTCACTCACTAAAAACTTTCCAGGTTCGAACCAAAGCTCAAGTTCTTTTCCATAAGACTTACAAAACTCATTGAATCGTACCGCAAGTTTTTTCCCGAGCTCTTCTATATCAGTAGTAATATCATCTGTTTTGTAAGCAACCTTAAACCCACTTCCGAAATCCATAAATTCTAATTCTTTGAATGGTTCAGCAGCAGAAAATAAAATTTCGGATGCACGAATAAAAACATCAGAATCTAAAATATCCGAACCTGTATGCATTTGTAATCCTACTACATGAATATTGCTGGACTTAACAACTCTTTCTACATGTCGCATTTGATAAACAGAAATTCCAAATTTAGAATCAATATGTCCTGTTGAAATATGCGAATGTCCTCCTGCCATAATATGAGGATTGATGCGAATACAAACAGGAACACTATTTCCATAGAGATGACCAAATTGTTCAAGAATAGAAATGTTATCAATATTCACCATTACTTTTAAGTCAACAGCTTTTTTAATCTCTTCAAATGAAACACAGTTTGGAGTAAAAATAATTTCGGAAGGAGTAAATCCTGCACGAATACCTAATTCAACTTCTTCAATAGAAACAGTATCTAAGCCTGCTCCAAGCTTTTTGAAAAATTTAAGAACATTCAAATTGGTTAAAGCTTTACAAGCATATTTAATATTCACTTTACTATCAGCAAAAGCATTTTTTAATCGTTCATATTGCAATTGCATTTTTGCAGTGTTGTAAACATAAACAGGAGTTCCGAATTCATTACAAATGTCTTCCACATTTACTCCATCAATTTGATATTTTCCATTAATTAATTCCATTTTCTTTTATTTTTAAAGGGCTGCAAATGTAGGAAATTAAGAATTTGAAAATTAAAAATTGTTTTTACCCAAAGACACAAAGAGTATTTTATTTCAACTTCACTTTATCCCAATAAATATTCTAACAAGTAAATAAGTTTTTTCTATATTTGTTTCCCTCAAAATAGAAATGGAAAACTTTGTAGTATCGGCTCGTAAGTATCGTCCTCAAACCTTTGATACGGTTGTGGGGCAGGGCTCTATTACAGCTACTCTTAAAAATGCCATTAAGAACAATCACTTGGCACAAGCATTTTTGTTTTGCGGTCCGAGAGGGGTTGGTAAAACCACTTGTGCACGTATTCTTGCCAAAACAATCAACTGCTTTAACATTACTGAAAATACAGAAGCATGCGATAAATGCGATTCATGTATTTCCTTTAATAGTGGCTCATCTTTAAATGTGTTTGAGTTAGATGCAGCTTCGAATAACAGTGTCGAAGATATAAGAAACTTAATCGAACAGGTTCGTTATGCTCCTCAGCTTGGGCAATACAAAGTATATGTTATTGATGAGGTTCACATGCTTTCTTCAAATGCTTTTAATGCATTTTTAAAAACATTGGAAGAGCCACCAAAGCATGCAATTTTTATTTTAGCAACCACCGAGAAACATAAAATTATTCCTACCATTTTATCGCGCTGTCAAATTTTTGATTTTAATAGAATTCAAATTGAAGATATAGCCAAACATTTAGCTTTTATTGCAAATAGTGAAGGCGTAACTGCCGATGTTGACGCTTTGCATATTATAGCTCAAAAGGCGGATGGTGCTTTGCGTGATGCATGTTCTATCTTCGACCAGATTGTAAGTTTTGCAGGTAATACAGTTACTTATAAAAATGTAATTGACAACCTAAATATTCTGGATTACGATTATTATTTCAAAATTACAGATGCCTTTTTAGAACAAAACATTTCAAGTTCTTTATTGATTTTCAATGATGTTTTGAATAATGGTTTTGATGGCCACAATTTTATTACAGGCATGGCAGAGCATATTCGAAATTTGCTTGTGTGTAAAGATGTTGTTACCCTTTCGCTTTTAGAAGTAGGTATAAATATTCGAGATAAATATAAAGAGCAATCTCAAAAATGCGAAGTTCCACTTTTGATAAAAGGATTGGCTATATTAAGTAAAGCAGATAGTCAATACAAGAGTTCGAAAAATCAACGGCTCTTGGTGGAATTTACGCTTATGCAGCTTTGCTCACTCGGTACACTTGATACCGAAAAAAAAAACGAACCTCTGAAAATTCAGGTTCAGCAAGCTGAAGCCCCAATCGCTCAAAAGCCAGTAGTGGAAACCCTTCCCGTAATTCAGAAAGAAGAAGTTGTCAATACCTCTCCTCCAGCTAACTTGCGTTCAAACATTGTTTCATCATCATCAATCAATAAACAAATTGCTCAAAAATTAACTTCGGATAGCAATTCACAACAAGCAGTAGTTAATGTAATTCAGCAGAAAGAAAATTTTACTCAGGAAGTTTTAGATGAAGCATGGACAAAGTATAGCAAGGTGGTTCAAGCTGCAAATAAATTAAGTTTATATAGTACTCTTACCTCTCGTAAGCCACTTTTGAAAGAGAATTTTTCGCTTGAATTTGAGATTGATAACAAGGCGCAGGAAGAAGCTCTTAATCTCGAAAAAGTAGAATTGATGAGTTTTTTGAGGAGAGAATTAAAAAATGGCGATATTCAACTTTCGATAATAGTTGTGAAAAAAAATGAGAGTGAGTTAAAACCATATACACCATTGGAGAGATATAAAAAGATGGCGGAAAAAAATCCTGAAATAAATAAACTGCGCCAGCAATTCGACCTTGATTTAGATTACTAATCAATTAAAATAAAACCAAACCCAAAATGAAAACAACCCTAAAAACTATGTTCCGATTGCTGCTTCTGGCTGCATTTGTATTGCCTTTGGCAAATTGTTCCGATAAAAAGGACGAGAAAAAAGATTACCAAACGGTTGAAAATGACCCTTTGAATGTGCGTATGTACACACTTGATAATGGACTAAAAGTTTATTTGTCGGTTTACAAAGATGCTCCAAGAATTCAAACTTATATTGCTACTGCGGCAGGAAGTAAAAACGACCCTGCTGATGCAACGGGATTGGCGCACTATTTAGAGCATATGGTGTTTAAAGGAACTGATAAATATGGTTCAAAAGATTTTTCGAAAGAAGAACCATTGATTAAACAAATTGAACAATTGTACGAAACTTACAGAGCTACTACTGATGAGGCAAAACGCAAAGCTATTTATCATCAAATTGATAGTGTTTCTGGTGAAGCATCTAAATATGCAATTGCAAATGAGTATGATAAAATGCTTAGCTCTATTGGTGCTCAGGGAACAAACGCTTACACATGGTTTGAACAAACTGTTTATGTAAATGATATTCCTTCTAATCAATTAGAAAAATGGTTGACAATTGAATCAGAAAGATTTCGTAAGCCCGTGCTTCGCTTGTTTCATACAGAATTAGAAGCAGTTTATGAAGAAAAAAATCGTTCGCTCGATAACGATGGAGATAAATCTTGGGATATAATGTTTGAAGAATTATTCAAAAAACATTCTTACGGAACTCAAACAAC